>JAHEAM010000098.1 GCA_024642765.1 Planctomycetaceae bacterium | reverse complement strand
AGTGTTGCAACCAGTTTCGTGCGAGGTAAGTCGGCGATGCCTTTCGCTGGTGTGATAATCTGCGGTTGTGACATGAATCACGACGCCTTTCTAAATAATTCGATTGCCCAATTGGTTGCACGCGTTTGCAAAAAAGGTTTGCATGGAAAATTCTAACGAGATTTTGTCGTTTTCACCTATATCAAACGCCACGACGACTCTATCAACCAACCTGGACGGGTGGCGCATTCCACGTTTTAAGAAAAAGCTCGGCGTGATTCCAACGGCTTTGTTTGCAGTTATAATGGCTGCCTTATGGGTCTCCTGCTTTTTCAAGTCAACCCACTAAACGTCGAATTCCTAAATCCTAAATGAGGTATTTTCTGATGACCAAGTCTCGTCTGCCTAACCGACGGTCCTTTGTGAAAGCTGCTGCTGCGACAACAGCTGCTGCTGGTTTTGTGCCATATTTACCCTTTTCCAAACCGGCCTATGCAAATCGAATGAAAAACGATCGACCGATCGTCGGTTGCATCGGCGTCGGCAGCATGGGTACAGGTGATGCACACGACCACAATCGATTCGGCGATATCGTAGCGGTCTGCGACGTTGACAAACAACGGGTCGAAGCTGCGAAGAACGACGAAAACATTGGCAAGGGCAAGGCCGATGCATATGGCGACTACCGCAAGGTCCTTGAACGTAAAGACATCGAGGTCGTCAGCATCGTTACACCCGACCATTGGCACGTGAAGATTGCCCTTGAGGCACTTGCCGCCGGCAAACATGTCTTCTGCCAAAAACCATTGACTTTGACACTGGAAGAAAACCAGCTGATACGTGCTGCCTGCAAAGCGCATCCCGACCAAGTCTTCTTTATTGGCACGCAACAACGCAGCGACCGCGATCGTTTCTTGCGAGCTGTCAACATGGTTCACCAAGGCCTGCTTGGAAAAATTTCGAAAGTCACCGTTGGCATCAACGGCAGTCCAACCGGTGGACCATTCCCTGTTGCAGACGTTCCAGAAAATCTCGACTGGGACACATGGCTTGGCCCAGCACCAAAAGTCGCCTACCGGGAAAAGCGCTGCCATTATGAATTTCGTTGGTGGTACGAGTATTCAGGCGGCAAATTTACCGATTGGGGAGCTCACCACGTTGACATCGCCCAATGGGCTCTCAATGAAAACGGCCTCGGCTCCGGGCCGATCGAATTCGACGGAACCGACTCGCATCACCCTGTCGCATTCAAAGACGGTATGCCAATGGTCGACGACTGCTACAACACATCGGATGACTTCGCAGTGAAATGCAAATTTGCCAGTGGTGTTGAGATGACCATTGATAGCCGTAGCGATAACGGAATTCTATTCGAAGGCGAAAAAGGCCGATTGTTCGTTAATCGTGGCAAAATCACGGGCAAACCAATTGATGAGGAATGGGACAAGGATGCGTTTGGCGACGAACAAATTCAAGAACTTTACAAAGGCAAACCATTCGAAGGCCACAAGAATAATTTCTATCGATGTATCTCAGAAGGTGGTCTTCCTGTGAGTGACGTTTACTCACACGTTCAGATTATGAACACTTGCCATATGACGGCAATCGCTGCACGACTCAAGCGAGCCGTCAAGTGGGATCCAGCCGCCGAAAAAATCGTTGGCGACGATCAGGCTGCCAAATTGTTCAGCCGCAAACCACGAGAGGGATTCGATTATCTTCGCTCGTAATTGTTACTGCATGAGCTTCTTTTGCATTTCGGAATGACAAAAAGCCCGCTGGCGAGTTGCCAAGCGGGCGTTTTTGTTTCGTGAAAAGATGGCGGCTACGATTGGGGGTGATTAGCTGTGTCCTGGGTTGGCCCGTCGCATTGCGTCGGCCAGGTTGCCTAAGATCCACGATTTTCAAAAAGAAGCGAAATACCTGTCAAAGAAAATGCCGAACCTAATCCAAACTCTGTAAGCGAAAAACATTCAACGGCAAACAATACGATGCCCAATGACTATTGGTTTGCCACAATCAAAAATACTTCTTTTCACGGAGCAGGCTAGTGGCGATAGCATCGAAAACCAATTGATGTCGATCAAAGGTCCGGTTCTCGGCTTGGTACATAATTGCTACCCAAAATTCTTTTGCGGCGTAAATTCGAACTTGAGCGGTCACTAAAAAATCGAGGCAATAAAAGAGAGCATTGATTCCTGACCCTTCTCGTTCAGCCAGCGTGCTTTCGGCTGGCACCAATTCGATGTCTTCATATTGTTCTTGCAAACTATCGAGATAGGTTTTCAAAACGGATTCTTGATCCAACTCTCGATCGCAAAATGTCATAGAAATCATCGCGCCATCGGGACTCTCAAACGATAACTCAAAGGGGAATTCCCATTCACCCGAATCGGCGACTTGCCAATTTTCCGGATACAAAATGCTCAAACCATGTTTTCGATAATGTCCGCCCACAATTTCCTCTCACAAAAGTGCTAGTGCTGACTTGTGCTAGCACACTTGAACTTACGTTTTCTTTCAAACGGTCATTGAATTGGCTGCGTTTTCCGACCAAGTTAGCTTTGCCAAAAATGCTACCTATTCAGTTTGCGCAAAAAATGTCGATATGGATACAGGGGCATTAGGCTGCTACAGTTGCCACGCTTTCCCAATTGAAACGCAGAGACCGAAAAAGCCTGGGATACCATTGGTTCGTCGAAATCTTTTATCACGAAAAAAATTCCAACGCCGCCCCTTACGCGAGCGTCCGCTTGCTCTTTGGTCTCTGACCGTAATAGTTTTTGCTTTTGGTACAACGGGATGCTCGACGTTTCGTCAAAAGACGTTAAGCCACCGACTTGCTGCGGAGCGGCTGTATCACGACGCCAACGATCTGGAAAAACTAGGACGAGCCTCCTCGGCAGAACGTCTACTACAAGAATCTTTGACTCATGTACCGCAAAACGCGGCCGCGCACCAAAAACTATCTGAATTGTACTTCGCCCGTGGTGAGACAAACTTGGCGATCAAACAGTTAGAAACCGCACTGGATGCTGGCTGCGAAAATGCTGCTATTCATGCGCAACTAGGCCGTTACTCCCTGTCGACCGGCCAGTTGTTTTCTGCAAAAGAACACTCTCGAAAAGCTATTGAGCTTTCGCAGCTCACATCGAATGTTTGGGAATTGGCTGGCGATGTCGCACGTGCGCAAGGCGAGTTGTCGGAAGCGCTATCGGCCTACCACCGCGCAGCCGATTGCGAGGACGCTGACCCTCGAGTCCAACTTAAGGTCTGCGAAGTTTATCGAGAATCCAATCGCACGATCCGTGCGCTTTCGGCAATTGAACAAATGTGCACCCACTATCCATCGGAGAGCGTTCCTCAGGAGGCTCTCGTTTTGCACGGAATTGTTTTGACTGAGTTGAAAAACTACCACCAAGCGATCGAACAGTTACAGAGGGCAGTGGCAAACCCTGATGCTACTCCAGAGGCCTTTCTGCGCCTGAGTAATGCCCAGTTGCTCGCGGGCCATGAGCATCTTGCACACCAAACGTTGGCTGCTGGCAGCAAAGCCTTCCCACAACAAACGATCTTCGCGGAACTATTGGCTCGTACTCCCGCCGAATTGCCTACTCAGCTCACTGCCCGCCAATAGTTTCAATACACTTGGCAAACTCTTCGCAATCGGCATTGTCGTTACCAATGACATGCTAGGCTATTTCTGGCTCTGCGGTTGCCGAATACACCAATAGTGAACTTTCTCATTCCGGAACCCTCCGCTCCCTGGTATCCTCGCAAAAGTGAAACCATGTCATTGAATAGCCAACCCCAATCTGACGTCAATCCATTGCCTATGAATGAAACATTTACTGATCGCCGCACAAGTGGCGCCCAGCGCAAGTCGACGGGCTTTGAACGCCGACAATTCTCGAATTCGCACAGTGAACTTTCGCCTGATGCTCGAGAATTGGCTGTGGCCATCGATGCCTATAAGCTAGAGAATCGACGGCGCTTCATAAACTTCGAAGAGATGCTGCAAATCATCAAGTCACTAGGGTATTCAAAGTAGCTCCCTGTCATTCCCTCGCGAGATTCCAACGCAGACGAAACATGCCAAATTCGTTCGCCCCGTCCCATTGATTAAACAATTTCTCCGCTACCTTCGCAACGATTCCAACGGACCTCGTAACAATTGGCTTGTCAGTTGATCAATCGACAATAAACCAATCGTTTGACCTTGGGCATCGACAACTTTCGCCAACGTTTCGCGTTGGGTTTGCATCCGCAAGAGAGCTTCGGCAAACGGTTCCGTACCAAAAATTTCAATCAACGGCTTTGGAATGGGCAAATCTTTTTGTGTCGGCTGACGCACCAACAAGTCAACCAATTGGACATAACCCACGAGATCTGAGCGCGTTGCACCACAGATCGGCAGGTCGTGCATGGAGTGACGTTGAGCCAATCGAACCGCCAAGCCGATATCTGTCCCTTGTTTGATGATAGGAATGCGATTGATCGGTGTACAAACTTGACGTACTTGTTTTCCAGCAACCAAGAAAAAGTTCTGGCTAATCTGACGTTGTGACGGGTGCAGCACGCCCACGACTTGGCCCTCTTCAATCACAGCTTGCAGTTCTTTTCGCGCTAGAGCCAACTGCAGACGCTCCGGTGATTGACCAACGAGACGCTCCAGAAACCGTGACAGGGCCCATAGCAAAGCCGAAAGTGGAGCAAGGATAATCGTAAAAAACAAAAGCGGGATCGCAGCCATTCGCAGCATTCGATTCGGCGCCTGGTAACAAATTGTTTTGGGCAGTGACTCACCAAACACAAACAAAAGCGGCGTCACCAGAATTGTTGCTGCCATCTCAGTCGATGGACCACTATTTGTAACCCAAGCTGTGACACACATCACGATGCTAAACGACACAAGATAGTTTGCGATATTGTTGCCGATCAAAAGTGTGCCGACCAGAAACGCGGGATGGTTGGTTAGGAACGCCAAAAACTTGCTCAAGCGGTCCTTCTCTAGCGCGTGGATCAACAGCTTGACGCGACTCGCGCGATAAAAAGCTGTTTCGGTGCCACTAAAGAAGGCACTCGCCAACACGCCAAACCAAAAGAGGATGACCGCCAGGAGAATCATTGCTCCTCCTCGCGATTACGCACCAACGTTAACTCGACAACAATGTTCCCACGCTCACCGCATTCAACTACCCGAAAATGAAACGGCCCCCACACGCATTCATCGCCAGCCTGAGCTAGGCGTTGTGTTTCTTCTTGAATCACACCGGCCACGGTGACGCTATGCGTTCGCGGTATCTCGACATTCAGCTTGCGAGCCAACTGCCGCAAACTCATGATACCTGCCACAATCCACTTGTTTTCACTGATCGGATGCAATGGATTTCGGTCAAGCAAGCGGCGACTGCGACTAGGAGCATAGTTGAATATCGTTTCCAAGATATCCTCTACCGTAAGCACACCGATTGTTTCGCCATATTCGTTAACAACAACGGTCACCTCGCGGTCTTGAGACGACATTCCTTCCATCGCATCGGCCACGGTCGCACACCAGGGCAAGTACAGGACAGGTTCCCCCAGTCGCTCAAGATGCCTATTTGGCAAAGTAAAAAAGTTATCCAGACGCAAAGCCAGTTCTATTTCATCCGAGTCTTCTTCAGTGATTAACAAGTAGCCACCGACAGGTACCTGACCCTTGAAATCCGCGATAGCTACGGGTGGGTGAAAATGTTCGAACTGAGTTCGTGGACGCATCCATTCGTCAACTCGGATGCTCGAAAGCTGCACGATGTTATGAATGACCGCCTGTTCTTGTTGAACAACAGATTCGTCCACTCCAGAAATTGCAATGGCTCGCTCGATGTCATTGGAATCCAACGAAGGTTCAGGTTTGAAACTCGGCCATATCACCCGTTGCGCAATACGATTCACGTTCACAACAATCGGATGAATTGGCCCCAACATGCGCACGACAAACAGCATTGGATAGCCTACCCAAGTCGAAAACTGTCTCGGCATGATTACGCCAATAGTCTTTGGCAACATCTCGCCAAAAAAAATCACGGCAACCAATGTCGAAAACGCAAACACAAAAACCATGAAATGCCCAGCACCATCCAGCCGCATCGCACAAATCGAACTCAGGGCAAAATAGGCCATGTTGATTACCAAGTTGCAAAACAGAATCGAAGAAAGCAGCCTGTCCGGATCGTTCAAAAGTTGCGACGCGACTTGAGCCGCAGGTGTACCGCGTCCCATCTTGCGACGATCGTTGGAACGTAGCGAAAATAAAGCCGCCTCGCTGGCAGAGAAAAAGCCCGAACCGACGAGCAACACAAGCATTGCGATCAGATAAGGCATCAATTCGTAGACGACGTTCATCGGCCCAATCTAATCTTGATCACTTGAATGCGAACGACCCGTTGAGATTCGAAATTCGTTCAACCTCGGCACAATCATTGCCGTCGTCGCAAATCCATAGGTAAACGCAACTGCAACGACAGCCGAAGGATAGCTCTTAATCAAAAGACTCGTGATGGAATAGAACATGGCAATTGGCAGTATCAGCGAAGCCGCTCCAATCGCAACTGAATTTGAACGAACACCCAGCGCAATATACAAGCCAATCGCTCCACCCAACATGCAGGCAATAAACGGCGCGAGCTGCGCCTGAACATTCCCCGAAAACGACACTATCATCACCATGCAGGTGATTACCCCCAGAAACAAAAAGAATACAGTCCCCAACGCTACACTAATGGCAGTTCGCGTACTCGCATGCAGCATGCCGCTATGCAAACCCAACGTCGTTACGAAAACGTTGAGCACCAAACTACACAGTATAACGTACGCAAAATTCTCAACCGAAATCACTTGATTCCAGCAAAGGTATCCACATAGTGCCAACGGGATCAAAATCAAATCCAGGCCCAAATACATTACACCAAACAGCTTGCCAAATAGAAATTCCTTGGGCGATAAATCAGTCACCTGCAAGAGATCAATCGCCCGTCCATCACGTTCGCTCGTGATGGAAGTCACTGCGAGCGCCGTCAAGACAACGAGGCTTAACAACATTAACGGTGCAAGTGGCCGAGCCGCGATGGGAACTGAGACATCTGCGGAAGCAGTTGTGCGAGTCGCTGCACCTGAATTCACAGTCCAAATCAATGCCGCTAAAACGCAAGCGGCCGCTGACCAGTAGGCAAATCGAATAAACAGAATCTTCTTGCCGTGGGCCCAAGTCATCATCTCGCGCCACAGCACCGGATTGTTCCAAACCGAACGACTCGTAAGCCTTACTTTCTCGACGACTATTCTGGGGGCTTTTGCAGCACCTTCGACGGTTGCACCAAAAATGTCGACTTCGCCGAACTCGTCAACTTGCTGCGTTGGCCGCGCCTCACGACTTGGGTTCCAAACGCGCACACGCAGCACCGCAATCGTCAATATGAACAGGCTCAAAAGTGAACTTGTGATTAAGAAAGGCAGAACTTCCGTTTGCCACGATTGCACTACCGAGGGGCGACTCGCTGCCATGATTGCTTGCCATGGGCTAAGCGCATCTGCAATAGTTTCTGTCGAAACGCCAAGTAGTGTCGCATTCAATTGGCCAACGCTCTCCCAGATGCCAACCCAAAATGCCATACCCATGAGCACCAGAGCCAACGTCTGAAACGTCTTTTCGCGCCAAAACGCCACCATTGTTCCCAAACTGCCCGCAGCCAAACAGGCAGCAATGGTAACCGCGAACGACCAACCCACTTGCTGGAAACTCGTGCCGCCAAACAATACGATTAACATAAAAATGGGTAGGGCGGTCAATAACATGCTGCCAATCGACAAGAGCGATGAAAACAGCTTGCCCAGCACCAGTTCATTATTGTTGAGTCGCGTCATCAATAACAAGATTAAAGTCTGACGATCTTTTTCGACCGCCACGTTACTAGCCGACTGTATCGCCGACATAAACATCAAGAGCGCCAGCTGCAAGGGAGCCAAAGTCTGGAAGAGCAGGGCACCGAAACGCGCCATGTCGCTAAGGTTGCGAATTTCTTGAGTGCCTATGATCAGCATCCAAGCAGTCGAAATCAGAATCAACAGCGAAACACCATACACAACGCGCATTAAAAAAATGCGCGGTTGACGCGGCGACACAACGGCTTCACGAATAAAAATAGGCCCAGCCAACACGATTGATGGAGCTTTCTGGCAGAAACGATCTAGAAATCCTCAATTCAAAACCAGACAATAAGATACTCTCCCAAACCAAAAAAATCAGCCCACCTAGCAAAGCCTCAAAATCCAGAGGGAAGTTCAACCGCGATCTCCCAAACAGCAATGTGCTAACCGCCAACTCGTCACGAGAACGGAAATCCCTTAATACACTGGCCGCAGGTTCGGTTCGCCCAGTCTGAACACTTCAAACCAAAATAGACCTCCCGTGCCTGCGGATAACAATTGGCTCAGCCTTTAAATTTCAAAATCAAAACCGCCAAGTTTTCTTCGTGACGGTTTCGATGGTTATTTCTAGCTTGGAAAAATCGATCACTTTTTGATTCGTTTTCCTCCTAATTTTAATAGCTCGTTTGGGAGCGGTTTGCTGGGTAGCCGTGACTGGTTAATTGCCGCTTGGTTTTGCGCCAAATGATTGCGGCGGTAGGTTACCTGAAATTTTGACTGAGACCTTAGCTACGTTACTCGTTTCGTCTCCTTCGGCGATCCAACAGTTAGGCGATATCGATTTGTCCGCGGCTGTAATCGGGGCATCGGCCATCGCGACGATTTTGTTGGTGCGGCCAGTCATGACTTTCGCATTGTCCTTGAGTTTCAAAGTTGGGTAATGGCATTTTATGAAGGCACGACACCCTGCTTGGCTATCAGGGTTCCCTTTATCGAATTCGAACAATTGACTTTATTTGCCGGTAAATGGACTGGGTCCGAGTTGCGATTGCATATCAACGGAGAAATCGTCAAAACGAACAACTTGGCGTTTCCTTTTTATCCATTGCGACCCGGTTTGTTCATTGGCAGCACTGCGAATGGAATCTTGCCAGAGGATGAAGGTCGGTTTTGCAACGGCGACGTCTAACTCGTTCGAATTTCGAATGCAGTGGACACGCCACCCGCTCATTCGGCTGCTGCGATACGGGAGGTAGAACCTAGTACTCTCGCTTTGTTTCCAATGGATGAGCTAGCTGGTAACAAGGTTATCGATAGTTCACCTCGTCATTGGCAAAGCCATTTGCACAATGTGGCTTGGACAATCACCCGCGAGTGACGTATTCAAACCAAGTTCAGACCCAAATCAACGGATCGCACAAAAACAGCGAAGATCGATTTTTGGGAGCGCTAAATTGACAGTAAGCATTTAGGTTTCGGGCACTCTTCTAATAATTCTGAGCCACTACAAAAAAATGTTGGCGGTCAGAATGGGAAAACTTAGCTCAACCAAAGAATGGGATGGTTGGTTGCGGCAATTCTTTAACATCCAACAGATGAAAACGCACCCAAAATGCAAAAATGGCGTGTATAATGTTTCCGCTTCAACGTGGTAATGAGAAACAAAGAAACTGTGGGCAACAACGAAGATCTCGAGCGACTCAACCGGGAGAAGTTGGCAGAATTGACTGACCGCTCTTTGATGCGCCGTTTGCGCGAGGGAAGTGATGACGCGGCAACTACACTTTATTTGCGCTATGCCCAAAGACTACGACGTCTTGCCAACGCTCAAGTATCGCCACACATGGCCCTTCGCGTAGACCCAGAAGGCGTCGTTCAAAGCGTATTTCGGACCTTTTTTCGACGAGCGTCTTCCGGCCAATATGAAGTGGCTGAAAAAGAGGATCTGTGGAAGCTATTGCTCGTTATGTCTTTAAACAAAATCCGTACCGCAGGCACACATCACCGGGCCAGCAAACGCGATCAAGGAAAAACATGCTCTCTGTCAAATATAGACGATGGGAATGCCGCAGAAAATGAAGAAGCGTTTCATGTCCTGAAATTGACAATCGAAGAAGTAGTCGGCAACTTGCCCGAAGACCAGCGCAATATTGTTTGGTTGCGTATCGAAGGCCACGAGGTGTCTGAGATCGCTGAAAAAACTGGTCGCGCAAAACGGTCCATTGAGCGAATACTTCAAGCCTTTCGTCAAAAACTAAACGATCAGATTGTTGAGTAGTTATGGCACGAACTGAGACAGGTCAATCGATAGTGTTTTCACAGCAATCCGAAAGCGTATTTTCGTCATTTGAAGCCGAGTGGAAAATTGGGTGTGATGATTTGCTCGATGAATTCCTGTCTCAGGTCAACGAAAATGAAAGGGCAAACGCGCTTATAGAATTGATTCGCATCGACATGGAGTTGAACAGCATTCATGCGCAACTGAA
>JAHEAM010000547.1 GCA_024642765.1 Planctomycetaceae bacterium | reverse complement strand
GCCGCTCAACCGTCGAGTCCAAACCAACGGTAGTTTACCATCGGTCCAATTCCAATTCAGTCCAGTTTCCGCTGACTACCATCGCGTCCCATCCCCAAAAAACCTGGCCAGTCCTCACCATCCCGCGTCCAAAGGTTTTCAGTATCGGCATCCAACAGTGCTACACCCAACTGCTGTGTGGTATCCCGAGACAAATCAGTTGAATCAACCGGTGATAAACTCTGTTCAAGCTGCTGTGATTCAGGCTGGTCCGAATTGACATTCGCCTCCTGTCTATTCTCAGGCATACAGCCAGACAGAGTGATTGCAAGTAAAAGAACAAACCCAAGTGGATATCGATACGATACGTTCCCAAACATCACAACTCCAAAGCCCATTCAGACTCTCAAGCAATCGCTAACAAATGAAACGCCGTCAAAATAGAACGGCTGCCACGGTTACTAAAGTAGCGTAGACGAACGGCCCATTCCATCCTACCGAATCAGCTGTTCGAGATTTGACGACCACATCCCATCCACATCTAAATAAATTATTAACAAGTTTCGTCCGTCAGCCAACAAGGACGGGGTTTCAACCACGGCCATTGATATAGGCTAGGAATCGCCCAACCATCGAGATGACAATTCTTGTAATTATTCGATCGGCACTTACTGCCTTGATTGGAAAACTGCTGAAGTTCTGGATATGATTTTCGGGGACGCATCTTGTTAGAATACGTGTCGGTCAGGCGATCGAATGCCAAGGACTTAACGCATGAATGAGCCTTAACTCCAACTTGGGCTTTACCTTGATTCGAAACATACAAGAAACCAGCACAACTGTCGTCACGCAGTTGTCGTGGATCAAGGAAAAATGAAAAAAGCCCGTAGTCGGTGGAAAGTGCAGCAGTTTCCAAAGCCATTTCTTGCCTTGAAATAGCTGGTTTTTCGCGTGATTTTCGTAACCCGCACCATCTAAAAACACTCGAAACCACGCCAAACAGGTTACGACGTAACCTGTTATATTTACGGTTTGTCGAACCGCATTTCTATTTGTCTAACTCACCGGACGCAATTCGGCACAAACGGCCTATGGTTTGGCGTCGTCTGATCGTCTAGAAAGTCGCCATTTGTCACTAAAAACTGAAAATCGACGATCCAATATTTTGGCGGTCCTGAAACGAGCGCGCCGTCCAGAATCGAATCGTTGACACGTAAACTAGTGAGATTAGAATATTCGCGAGCCGGAGCGTATCTAACAATAAAAGATTAACCCCAGCTAAGCCGGGAAGAACTAATATAGTTCGGAAGCGCTTAAGAGAGATTGTAATTCGTTCCACTTCGTTTTCCCATTATTATCTAGAAAGAACACCATGCGATCGCTTCTATTCCAAACGATTGTGCCATTATTCTTAGTTGCATTCATGCCCCAACTGTGTGCCGCAGACGTGATTACGATCATAAACCCGAGTTTTGAGGATCCCGCATTGCAAGATGATGAAGTTATCGGCAACGTGAATGGATGGGTTATCGATGGCACTGGCGGAGGAACTTGGAATATCAACACTTCAAGTTATTGGAATACTCCCGCTCCAGATGGCAACCAAGTTGGATACGCGACAGACTCTAGCTTTGTTGGACCTGCGTCGCTTACACAAGATCTTAGCGTATCATTGTTAGCTAATTCTACATATTCGCTCGACGCGTACGTGGGCCATCCGATTGGATTCGCAACGCAATACTCAATTGATTTGCTTGCCGGCGGCAACATCCTAGCGAGCGTTTCAGGAACCGGACCAGAAGGTTCATTCCAGTTAATATCGTTTAATTTCAATAGCGCTGGTTCGGCATTCGTTGGCCAAACTCTAGGAATACGTCTTTACAGCGCTGACGCTCAAACAGCTTTTGATGCCATTTCTCTTAACGTCATTAGTGTACCCGAACCGTCGTCCCTGGCTTTGATTAGTTTGATAACCATGTGTATCGCGTGTGCAAGCAAACGCTCTCGGCGAACAATGCCGTGCACTTGAGCATTCGATTGAGTCATTTTTTAGAGCCAATTTTTTCGATCGTGTAAGGCTCTACCAATTCCCAATGAAGGCGCCGCTGTCAATCGGAGTTCAAAAGAAACTGTTGTTGCAATAAAACAGATGGCTGTTGACCTGGCAAATGATATACAACGTAGGTTCCATTTGCAGCGAATCGCGATTGTTGCCGCTGCCTCGCTTGGACTACTTGCAACCTTGTTGCCTTGGGTCAGCATGCCAATTATTGGCAGGATTTACGGTACAGTTGGAGACGGATGAATTACTCTTTGCCTATTTTTCACGGCAGTCGTTTTAGCATTTCGTGGTGATAAACTCGTTCCGTTAACCGGTGGGATGCGTTTGGGGGCTATGGTTCCCGCTGGAATCGCCGGCCTCATTGGCTTTGCCAAGATGGTCGAATTTAGCTCAAAAATGGAGGAGTATATTCGCTATAGATATTATCTGGAATTTGGAATTTATGCCATAACGATTGCAGGCATTGGTGGTTGCTTGGCCGCTTCAGATAGCGTCGTGACGTCTTGTAATAACTCAAGACCTTTAATCGAATCATTAAGACGCTCGAAAATACTCATTTCGCACCCCGTTTTCCTTTGGCCTTTGCGGGCTTAGGAAACAGCCACGCACAAATCGTGTCAGTGACTTTCCGTAATCGCTCGTCGGCAACTTCTTGTCGGTAGTGGTCGCTTATCGAATCGTCAACGTGTCCCATAATCGCTTTGACTGCGATAAGGTCGCCAGTGTTTTCGCCAATCGTCTGGACCGTTTTTCGAAACCAAGTGAAGCTGC
>JAHEAM010000097.1 GCA_024642765.1 Planctomycetaceae bacterium | reverse complement strand
AGGCCGCGTGTCGCGTGGTTCATCTTCAGAAAGCCAAACACAACGGTTAGACAACCGACTAGGCCCAGGCCAAGCAGCCCAGACATGATTAGCCGATCGCGCAACATCAATTCTTGGTTGCGGCTAATGATTGTCTGCAAGTAGTCGCTCTCGAAGTTCAAGTGCGCGTAACCTTTGAAATAGGACGCGTCCTCGATATTGAATTCATTGGCTACCTTCCGCACGTTTTCATCCTCATAGGGCAAGATCGTTTGGCGATTCTCGAAAATGACACCTGTAAAATCATCGCGCAAAAAATCAACCAGGCGTTTGGCCTGGGCGGCCGGTAGGATTTTCGAAATGTGTTTGGCAATCGTTTCGCGAATACGTTCGTGGAGTTCCTCGCGGGCCTGATGTTCAGTTCCACAAGGATTCGTTTCCAGCACATAGGTGTTATCGCGAGTGTTATCGTGTCGGTCTTTTTCGCGAGCGTCTCCCAACCATGTTGGGACTTGGCCGCTGGCAGGGCCATCATCTTCCTGGGGTCGCACATAGTCAACGCCGGTTACCGCAAGTACTTGTTGCCGTGCCTCGAATGATCGGCTTGTGATGACGCTCATCCCAATTATGGCAACGAGCAGCATCGCCAGCGATGCCGCAAGCGTTCGGCAGGATTGAAAAAAGTGTTTGCGTGAATTCATTCCAACTTCCTAACATGGACAGCAAACAGTTGACTCAACTGTTCTACATCCTTTGAACTCGTCATCCTCTGAAATCGATGCAAACCATTAGACACGAATGCTACGCATAGTCGCGAATATCTTCTTCGTTCATGAAAGGCGCCGCCAACTGAGTTGCGAGTGTTACCACCACAGCCAACATTCCGAAGATGATCGGATCGATATTGACGACTTGGGCAATGATCACTGCCAACACCCATTGCATGCCAACCATCCAGATACCAAAACGAGCGCGCCGCGAAGGATCGGCCAACGACCAAATCCGCGTGATACCAAGCCACGATGCAAAAAACACTAAGAAACTTGTAAGTAATGGCCAGCCAACAAACTGCGGTACAGCATTGGCCTTGAGTTCCGACGTTATTGCAAAACCGTCCAAGATAAAGAGGTTACCAATTGCAAAACTTGTTGCGCCCACGACCAAACCGACAAACATTAGCGTTAATCGCCTCAACCAATGATCGCCCTCGCGGTGTTCCCACGATTTACTTGCAGTCAAAACACTCCAAGTCGTGATCGTCGAAGTACACGCCAACCAAGCATACCAAGCCCAAGAATTAATGTCCGGCTGAAAAAGTGTGCCCTTGATGGCTAATCCGATCATGCTAAAGACAACACATGAAATGGCGGCGACAACCAACGAACCGGTCAAGTCCATTAGCTTTTCTGCGACCGTTTGCTTCGCCAAGATCCGCCGCACGGCTTGGTTTCGTTGTCGACGATTGCCCGCCTTGGTTTCCGCCAGCGACGCTTCATGATCTGCAGGAACAAACCAACTTCGAACCGTGTAATAGGCAAGATACATGAATCCCAATGTGAGCGCGACCAAGATCAACCAACTAGAATTGATGATCAAGATAATCGCACCCACAATCGTCAATGTTACCTTGACCGGCACGGAAAGTTCTGAACGATTCCACCAATTGACGACATGTCTCAACCCTCCGGTCACAACTCGGGCGATGGGCTCGTCGGGAATAACAGGCGTAGAGCCCTTTGTTTTCGGTCCGTAGCCTAAAGCCGAGTTCGCTTGTCTACCGGTAACAATCGGCTCCAACCCATTAGCGTAGCGAGAATGCAGTGCCGCCAGTGCTGGTCCATTGCGAATAACCTCAACGTGGTCCTCACCAATATACAAGACTTCCGTCGAAGTGACATCGTTTGTAAATGCGACACTATTATCATTGGTATCGTGACTCTCAATACATTCATCATTGAGACGCTCGAGAGACGATACGCCACCGCGAAAGCGCGTGATATTTGGAGCGTCCTCGCTCCACGGCAGAGTCTCAAGCATCTCAAAAACCGACTTGAATCGTGACTCAGGATCCTTGCAGAGCGCACCCTCAATCGCGTTGCGAAACGGCGCAGGAACTCGCGACAGATTAGGGTCCGCGGTCAAATGTTTCATGATGATTTCTTGGGCACTCTCGCCATCGAATGGCACATCACCGGTCAGCAATTCGTAGAGGATGATTCCCAATGCATAAACGTCGATCTCTTTGCCGTAAACGCCTTTGCCAATCTCGGGGGCCATGTAGTGAAAGGTGCCGACAGCTTCCGTCTGGCCACTTCGCTTACTGCAAGATATAAACTTCGAAAGTCCGTAGTCACCAATCTTTACAACGTGTTGATCGTGATCATAAAAGATGTTTCCCGGTTTCAAGTCGCGGTGAACAATACCATTGTTGTGCAGGTAGTGAACACCCGACAAAATCGAAAGGAACCATTCCTTAGCTTCTTTCTCCGGCATCCCTTGTGGGAATTGTTCCAGGCGAGTTTTCAAACAATAACCGGGCACGTACTCCATCACGACCCAACTTTCTCCCAAGTCGTTGGAGCGAATATCCCACAACGCGATTAAGTTCACGTGTTTTAGATTCAAACACTGTCGAACGCCACGTAGCTCAACATCCAAGTTGCGCTGAATACGTTTGATGGCAACTTCTTTGCCAGCATCGCTAATCGCGAAATAGACCTCGCCGAAACCGCCGATACCAATTCCGCGTTTGATGGTATAACCCTCAAGCGGCTGCGATCCACTCGGATAAGTGAAACGCATTTGGCGTTCGTTTTGTTTTTTGGCTTGCGTATCTCTGCGCGGCGCCATGTTGTCGTCTTCGGTTAGAGGACTGGGATGCTGTCGTTGATGAGGGTTCACAGGCGGCCTTACTTCAAAAACGGACATCACGCACCAGATTAATCAATGATATTACTTTAACGGATACTCGACACTTAGCGAAATTGTTTTTCGCGACTTTTTCACTTCAGGAGTCCAACCCCAACCCAATCCTCTCCATTTGGATGGACAGCTGGTGCCCGATTATTCTCGAATCAGGCTCCAAACGTGTCGGACCACGCACAACTCGACCATCGGCAACCAACTCCATGCCATGAGTTTCCGCGACGTAACAACCGCCATGCTTTTTGATTTCCAGCTTGCCAATCAGGCCAGGGAAACGAATGTCCGCGTCTGAGGAGTCAGCGATCATGATGCCTTCGCTTACTAAGAAGATGCAGTCGCAACGCGGAACCGTCTTGTGTCCGCTTTCAAGCGTTAATTTAGCCGTTCCGTGCCCATCACTTTGATGAAAACACATCTTGATTCCTGACGCGAAAACCAAAAGGTCTTGATCACACAGCGGGCTTGCGTCGACCGTTGGAACAAGTCGTTTCTGGCGAAATAGTTTTGTCGCGGATTTGGACGAGATATAGAAGCGACCGTCCCGTTGCGTGATCTTGGCGTGGAATCGACTCAGATCGCCATGGAACGCAATTTGACAACGGGTTCCTTCAACGTGTTTGCCAATCCAATTCTCGGCACCTGCGCACAGTAAATAGGCACCAACGCCGTCAATCCACATCATTTGATTCGCACTTGCGGAATTCGGTTTGTTGCCTTCGACCAAAACGAGGTGGTTCGAATCGCCGGTGTTCGAATCGGTGAAGAAGTGCCGAGAATCCTGATTAAGCGGCGCTGCCAAAACGCATGCTTTCGTTGTCTTCTGCTTTTTCAAATCGCCCTCAATATTGGCAATTTTCGCAGAGAGGTAATGTAGGTCTGGGCGTTGTCGTGTCGCTAGCTGAAACTTTTTGATCGCTTGTTGAAACTGTCCGCTACGAAGCATCTCATCGCCTTGGTGAATCAGCAATGCCGACGAGGCAATCCGATCTGCACGCCAATCCAAGATATTGAGATTCGCAAGACCCTTGAGGATATCAAGTGTAACATTTACGCGGCCAGCCTGAAGATTCTTGTCAGCATCGTTCACGGCCGATTCGACAAGTTCATTCTTTTTTTCGCGCAAAATGCGATCCATGTTTCGCGGAGCAATTCGCGTCGCAAGAACGATTTTGTTCCAGGCGGAGAAATACCCGCGAATTTGCCAATCGTCCACCGCCTGTCGCATCAAGCGACTGGTCACGAGTCGTGACAGTGACTTTCCGGCAACCGTTGTGTGCAAATTGGCGGTTTCGAGTTGAGTGGCAGCTGAAGACCAATCGCGTCGGCATACAGATCGAACGACCTGAAGCCAAGGTCCGCTGATACGTTTATTTTCTTCTGCCAAACTCATTTGAGAACTACCCTGAAATAGTCTTGCCGAATTCAATGTTCCAGCGAATTTGCGAGGATCTCGAAAATAGCTAAAAATTGGCTGTAGAAAAAACGCAGGGATCGAGTGCGATCTCGATCCCTGCGTTCAGAATAGAAATCGCGACTATTGCAAAACGACATGAGAAGCGGTTTCATCAACGGTCTTGAAGAAGGCGTCGATCTCTGAACCAATATCGCCAGTTTCAAAACCGGAGTCGGCAGATACTGGAATCTCACCCAGGTATTGTGGAGCCAACGACAACATTTCTTCGTCAGCGTCAATGTGGGCACTGATTTCGTCGATCAATTGTTGGGTCCGAGCCAATTGACTGTCGTCCAAATTGATAGAACTAGCGGTCTTGGCAACATCAACCATACGCTGACGTGCTGTCAAATTCTCGACCTGTACTTCGAGTTCACGCTGTAAAGCTTGGGCTTGCTCCAATCGGACGATTGCCGTTTCGAGAGCCTTTTGTCGAATCTCAAGAATTTGGCTTGTTTTTTCCGATGTTTGCTTGGTCGTTTTGAAGACTGAGAACCGATGTCGCAGGTCTTCTTCGACACGAGCATTCGTGTAGCTCTTGCCATTGGTCGCAACGTAAACTTGCTCACCGCTATCCAAATGCTTTCGCAAGGCCAGAATTTCATCTTGTTTCTTGTCGAGGCACACGGATTGATTTGTCACATCGCGTTCAAGCCGTTTGATCTCGGCCTTCTCTTTTGCGATTTGCCAAACCATGTTTTTGATTTCCGGATTGATTTTTTCCAACTGCTGTTTCGCGTTGTCAATCTGGAAAGTTACCGGGACGCTACTTTGAGCAGTAGCGCGAACTTTGTGAAACGCCGTTTGGGCGTATGGAACGAGTCGGCTGCCGAACAAAAGGCCACCGACCAACAGGGCACCTAAGCCAACTAAGGCTACTTTTTTGAACATTTTCAATTCTCCTAAAAGATTCGAACAACTAGGGGACGGTGGTCGTCGTCTTGCCTACACAAACCTGGATTCGAAGATCCTCAATGAATATTTGAAAATTCCAGACATTTTTCAAAAAAGACATTTTTTTGCTGCACAATTCCCTATTAAACCGAACCCCTGTTGAGAAATGGGCGAGTCATTTGGAATCGATCGAAACATAGCCCAATTTCCAATTCGCCGTCAGGCACACTCAAAACTCTTGTTTTGATTGGGAATTCGTACCATTAAGTACAAATGGCTTTCGTAATTTAAGCTTCTAGATGGTACGTCGATTAAATGCCCACGTCTAAGTCTCGTCAAATCACAATTTTCGGCGTATATGTGGACCGCAGCCTAAATCGGCGGGTTGCTGCGACGGCTGATTTCTTGCGCGTACCTTTTTCAAATTTAGAATTCGGCAACTCAAACAAAAGTTCGCGCCGGTTGACCAATCACTTTTTTCGCACAAGTCAAATGCGCTGTCTGGTTGCAGATTTATTTGAATATTTGGAGTATTTGTCGGCGAGGCGACCACAAAAAAAACAATGCATAAATTTCGCTATCTCATGGTCTTTTTTGTTTTGAGAGTTTAAAGCGATTCAATCTCTGACGAATTCAAAGGCAATAGATTGTTATGATTACAATGAACACCCCTGGAAAGTGAGTAGCAGGGTTCAAAACGGCACTTAAATGGTCGCGTCAGTTTCACCTCGATTTACTGCTTGTCGATCAGCGATTACACCGAAGACACCGTAGGCCTCGGAAAGGAGTTCTTCAATCAGGTCCGGTTTGCATTTTCCCGATCGATAGAAAATCATGCGCCCCTCTTCACCTTCGACAAGCACACCCGTGCGCTGAGCAAAAAAATCGAGTAGTGGTTTTTGGAAGAATGCTCGGATTGCCGCTTCATCCGGGCCCTTCAACACAAAGCTCTCAGAAAATGGTTGGTGATCGTCGAAATCGATATCTTGAAATCCTAACATACTGCCGACTTTGTCGAAAAATGTTTCGGGACGCATCGTGAATGCTGGCATCGCTAACCGCGGAGATTCCAGTGCAGCCACTGAAAAAACTTTAGTCGATTGATTTTTGCCTGAACCAACGGTGTATTGGTAGTCAAAAATTGAAATTCGAACTTCGTCGGTTTCGCCAGAAATACAATTGAAGAGTTTTTTGGAATGCCCCATATTGAATAGCGACATGCCCCCCAATCTCGATTCAATGGAACCATCGCTCTGGGCATTGAATATCAAACCCATTGTTTGTGCGGTTTGAGAAAGACCTTCCGTTCGAGCTTTCTCATTTCGGTGGTGAATATAGAGCGCCACACCAATGCCAAATGCGATAAGTCCCATGAAAACAAAGGGGATTAAGGCCGCCATGTTGGCTGCTCCTCTTGAACAACAAATCTATAGGACAATCTCAAAAACATTCTTGTCCGACAGCCAAAAGTTGGTAGCGACTGCCGTACGCTCGCAAAACAAGGTCTATTTGTTTGATGCCGCTGGTTCTTTAGAGTGAATCTGGATAAGTGCGTCTTGTTTCTTTTCGGCCGCCATTGGATCTTGCCAATTCTCAATTTTGAAGTGCTTTGTGTAAACACCGTATTCGTGAAACGCGATTTTCTTTGCCACGCGATAGAGCCAACTTTTCTCTGGAATTGGGGTTTGGTCAGGCATGTATTGAGACGGGTAAACGTTTGCCGCCTTCAGTTCTGCCAACGCCGTTTTCCGAGCGGTGTTGTCCTCTGCTCCATGCCTTGCCACAAGACTCTCGATCAAGTCCGGTCGCTCGAGGGCAATGCACCCACGTGTATGCTTGGCGGCCAGTTCTCGAAAGTCCGAAAGATAACTCGATTCATTAAATACTTCGTCGAGTGGCCTTGCGTCGTGAATCGATTCTTTCGCGAATTGGATGATGGGACAGGGTTCAATTCCCCCCCACGGATTAATGTGGTGGGTGAATCCAGTTGCAGCCGGACAGAGTGCCTCGCCATTAGCATCGTAGTACGCGTCGATAATGATGATCGGTTTTTTGCAGCGCATGTTGACTACAAACTCTCGGGCTTGTCGTTGCTGGGCTTGCGTTAGAGCTAGCTCGGGAGTTGGTTGTGGACCGACGGGTCGATAGATATGGAACCATGTGTAGAGAACGCCAAGATCAACCAAGCGATCGATCCAGGCTTCATTCAATAGGTCATCGAAATTCGATTGGCACAGGCTCGTGCAAACGCCGGTCATGACTTTGTTTTTGACGCAGTTTTTGACGCCAGTCATTGATTGCTCAAAAACGCTCGATTTGCCACGCCGTTGGTCGCTGATCAGCTCGGAGCCTTCGATACTGATAAGCGGTGTGACGTTACCACATTTCCGCAGACGCTTGGCGACTTCATCCGTAATGAAATGACCATTCGTGAAGACCTGGAAATAGACATTCGGGTGAGCCTCCAAAACATCGAAGAGACCTTTGTGCATGAAGGGTTCGCCGCCCAAGATCCCAAAGAAGGCATTACCTTGTTTTTTTGCCGTATCGATCATACGGTTGAGAGCTGGGACGTCGATTGTGTGTTGTTTGTGCGCGACATCAACCCAGCAGCCCTGGCATCGCAAGTTGCAACTATTGACGATTGAGATATAGAGGTAGGGAGGAAAGAAACGTCCGTTTCGCAAACGCTTTTTGTGTTTTTGGATTGAGCGAAAGCCTTTCCAACCCATGTTCCAAGCGAGCTTCCAAAGCAGTCGTTTGTCGGTTTCAAACAGGGCTCGCTTCGCAAGGCCAATTAGCATTTATTGCTCCTATAGGTTCGGTATTCCTACCGTTATACTCGAAATGGGACGACCATTGTCCAACTAAAACAATTCAAAGCTCTACGACAAACATTAAGGGAAAACAATAAGGGAGCGTACGTCGTTGGTTTGATTCTTTGGCAACGCGGTCGAGCGGGCAAGGGGGGCGACAAAAGCACTCCCGCGCGCAAGGCACAAGAATGTTATAATAGGATACGCAAAAGTGCAGTTGCCCGGGAAAGATGCAATCAGGAAAAGTATGAATACGGAGATAGAATTATCCTCGACGCTGCCATTGCAGAAGCGTGTGGATCGATTGCTGCACCGCCGCGAACTTCTGGAAAGTGAACGGGCGGCCGCATTGGCACGCCGCCTTTCGTTTCAACGCGTTCTAGAACTCGCTGGCCCTGTGACGGAATCCTTGGAAGTTCTCTCTGGCCAATTATTTCGAAACATGATCGATTTGGTTGAGAAGAGCCTAACGGACGCGGTTCAAGAAGTCCTGGAACAGCCGCTCAAACTCAAAGCCGAGACGCGTTTTCAAAACAACGCAACCTCTGTACGCTTCTCAATCGAACGTGACGGAAACGAAGAGGATGTCTACCGTGGCCAAGGCGGATCGGTTGCCAACATACTAAGTGTTGGCTTGAGAATGTTTGCAATCCGTACGCTCGATCCCAATTTGCATCGGCGATTCTTAGTGCTAGACGAACAAGATTGCTGGCTGCAACCGCAACTAGTACCTCGGCTGGTGAACATCGTCAAACAGGCCGGCGAGGCGCTCGGGTTTCAAGTGCTTATGATCAGTCACCACGATGTTGGTATGTTCGAAAAATACGCAGACCGAATCTATACACTGGAACCGACAGCCGATGGCAGCGTCGAAGCCAAAATCCGCGACCCTGCCCCAACTGCCTAAGGCCAAACACTGTTTAATGCGAACCCCCCAAGCAGTACACGACCTCGGGATGATGTTGCGGCATAGTCGGACGCCAAACCTCATTCAAAATTTCGGGTGTGGCGCAATACCTGCTGAACGAATTAGCTGCCGATGGCGACTCGTTGCAATCGTCGACGATCGGATTCCTTGAGCAAGGCCTTGCGCAACCGAATCCGAGTCGGCGTTAATTCCACGAGCTCGTCGTCTTCGATGTACTCCAGCGCCGCTTCCAAACTCATAATACGTGGTGGCTTGAGCAAGATATTGTCGTCGCTACCGCTGGCTCGCATGTTGGTCAACTTCTTTTCGCGTGTAGGGTTTACGGGCAGATCATTGTCACGAGCGTTTTCGCCGACAATCATTCCCTCGTAAACCTCATCACCGGGGGCGACAAACAGGTCGGACCGTTGTTGCAAGGTGTCCAGTGCAAATGCATTCACTTTGCCTTGCACCATCGAAATCAACACTCCGTTTGTGCGTCGTGGCGGATCGGCCTCGACGGGTCGGTAATCCAAGAATCGATGATTGATAATCGCGGTTCCCTGGGTCGCATTTAACAAGCGTGTCCGCAATCCGATTAGGCCTCGCGACGGGATAATGAAATTGGCTAAGGTGAAATCGCCACGACCTTTCATTTCTAAAAGTTCGCCGCGTCGCGCGCCAACCATTTCCATCACCGGTCCGAAACGATCCGTTGGGACTTCAACGACCAATGTCTCAAACGGTTCACAGCGTTCGCCGTCAATTTGCTTGAAGAGCACCTGCGGTTTGCCAACAGACAACTCAAATCCCTCGCGACGCATCGTTTCGATCAAAACAGCCAAATGCAATACGCCTCGACCAGCAACACGAAACGCATCGTTGCCTGAATCGCCGGTGGTCACTCGCAAGGCTACGTTTCTTTCAAGTTCTTTCTGGAGCCGTTCTCGCAACTGTCGACTCGTCACATACTTGCCTTCGCGTCCCGCAAAAGGAGAATTGTTGATTGTGAAAACCATTTCCAAAGTCGGTTGGTCAACTTGAACCCTTGGCAAGCGCACGGGATGCAGCGGCGAACAAATTGTGTCGCCGATCTCTACGCCTTCTAACCCGACGAGTGCCACAATCTCTCCCGCCGAAACTTTCGCAACTTCCGCCCGCCCCAGATCGTTGAAAATCTGAATGCCTGTAAGTTTGGCGGCTTCCTGACGATCACCATCCTGCATGATCAAGACGGACTGACCTTTTTCCAAAACGCCAGAATCTAAGCGACCGATGGCGATTCGGCCAACATAGTCGGACCAATCAAGCGTCGTCACTCGCATGCTTGGACCTGGCAATTTTGAAATCGATGGCGGCGAAACTTTTTCTAGAATCATGTCCATTAGCGGCATGATGTCCGTTCCCGGTTTACTAAGATCGGTGGTCGCAAAGCCTTGTTTGGCCGACGCGAAGATATGCGAGAGGTTTTCGAGATAGTCTTCTCC
>JAHEAM010000096.1 GCA_024642765.1 Planctomycetaceae bacterium | reverse complement strand
TGTCTCGGAGCCGGTGCTACATGAACGGGCGGGGCGTAGGTTTGCTGTGCTGAAAGGGCATGGCCAGTGAGCGTCAAAACAACTGGCACGAACCATGCGAACGAGCGCCCCAACTTCTGCAATTGATTCGCCGTTCCATTAACCTGCATCGCTCGATTCAGACTCTCGATCTGTGTGTGCTCATCGTTGTGGCACTCAATCGGAAGTTTGAGAGTACGACGACTCGGAGCTGTAGTTGGGAGCTTCCTGCGTAATCGCGATATCATGAGGGTGACCTTCCCGGACACTAGCTGCTGAAACCTGAATAAACTGCGCATCCCTACGCAATTCTTCGATCGAAGAAGTTCCGCAATAACCCATTGCAGCGCGTACGCCACCAACAAGCTGAAAAGCGAAATCACTCAACGATCCTTTGAACGGCACACGCCCCTCGACACCTTCCGGAACCAGTTTCCCGTTTCCTTGGTTCGCCTGGCGATACCGCTCGCTCGATCCTTTCACCATAGCACCCAACGATCCCATTCCCCGATACGCTTTGAACGAGCGACCTTGAAACAAAATCATTTGCCCTGGACTTTCAGCCAATCCTGCAAACAAACCGCCGATCATCACGCTACTTGCACCTGCCGCTAGGGCTTTGGCAATATCGCCTGAGTATCGCACACCACCATCGGCAATAACCGGTACTTTTTCCGACTGAGCCGCTTCAACAGCATCCATAATGGCGCTGATTTGCGGCACACCGACTCCACTGACAACTCGCGTTGTGCAAATGGAACCCGGACCAATCCCGACTTTTACCGCGTCGGCACCCGCATCAATCAATGCTTGGCAGCCTTCTTTGGTAGCAATGTTTCCTGCGACGACATCGATCTCGAATCGTTTCTTGATTTTCGAAACCGTATCGATGACGTTTTTGGAATGGCCGTGAGCACTGTCAACGATCAAAACATCGACGCCTTTTTCGATCAAGCTGGCTGCCCGATCGAAGTCATGTACGCCGATCGCGGCACCGACTCGCAGTCTTCCTTGCTTGTCTTTGCAAGCATTCGGAAAACGATTCATCATGTCGATGTCTTTAATCGTTATAAGTCCTCTCAGTCTTTTATTTTCGTCAACCAGCAAAAGTTTCTCCACTTTTTTAGCCGTTAAAATCTTTTCAGCTTCCGCAAGCGTTACATCCCCCGTTGCTGTCACAAGGTTGTCTCGCGTCATAACGTCCGAAACGGTTTGGTCGCGAGTTTCGAGAAAACGCAGGTCCCGACGCGTTAAAATGCCCGCCAGCTGCCCATTTGCCTCAACAATTGGAACACCCGAAACGTTGTGTTGCTCCATGATTTCGCGAGCTTGCTCAACGCTAGCATCAGGAGGTAACGTAACTGGGTCGAAGATGATTCCGTTCGCACTACGCTTCACTTTGTAGACTTCTTCTGTCTGAGCGTCGATTGACATGTTCTTGTGAATCACCCCGATGCCACCCACTTTCGCCAAAGCAATTGCCATCTGGCTTTCGGTCACCGTATCCATGGGTGAACTGATCAGAGGGATATGAAGTCGAATATTTCTTGTCAACCAAGTTGAAACGTCGACGTCACTGGGCACAATCTCACTGTAACGCGGAAGGATCAAAACATCATCAAACGTGATCGCGGTTTTTACAATTTTCGAATCGGACATTCCCTTGGGGCCTTTGAAGAGGGGCGTAATAAAAATACGACCCTAAAAACTTGGGCCGTGGGAAACCCAACATTATGACAAGATTCAAACGATTTTCAACGAGACACGAAACGGCAATGTTTGGCGAAGTGCTCACGTAAAAACGGTCATTGGACAGAACGATTCAAAAGAAATCGAACCGAATTGTTCTGGCCTACCTCGTTGAATTCAAGAATTCGCATAAGATTGTGGTCAAGTATTTGCTATTGCGAGCGAATTAGCTCCGTTGATCTGTCCGAAGACAACCGTTTTTTTATCCAGTCAAGCGAAGGAAAATCCTATGCGTATTTTTGCCGTTGCTAGTGCACTTCTGTTCACATCAATATTTGCAAGCGTTGGATTTGCCCAAGACTCGACGAATCAGACAACGGACTCTGTTGTCCAAAAAGCCCAAGAGTTGGAAAGCAAACTAAACTCGAGCGATACGGTCAAGGAGATTTCAGCTGGCTTGCTGCAACCGATATACGATCTCGCTCAATACATGGCCCATCCCTGGTTCTACTGGGCTGCGTTTGCCGTGATGGCTACCGGCGTCGTGAGTTTTGCGTTGCAATTGGTTTTAACGAAGTTTTTGTTGCTTGTTCGCATGAAGATGAGCATGACAGAGATCCTTTCTGATGGCTTGGGTCTATTGATTAGTTTGACTGGACTCGTTTTGGTGACACAAGCAGCCGCACAAAACTCAACGTTTACCGGTAGCCCAGCAGCTGTCGTTTCCGCAGCCGCTGTCGGATTAATCGTGGGCTTTGTTTTTTACCTGTGGGGCCAAAAAACGGAGTTCAAGGCTGCCAAGGATGCAAAAATCATTCAACAAGATTCGCGACCAAGAATGTAATTTTCGAATCGCACCTTAACCACGAAAAATCGCGATTCTGTTACACTCAAGATGAGCAGGGAATGCCGGATGAGCTGGCGCGCATCAAAATGAACGACAGGTCGTTAGTCAATCCTATCACTGGGTCCCTCATTATTTTTGTCAGCACAAAACATGAGTGACGTTTAGGCCACGAAGAAACAATTTGAGAACACTACGATGAACCAAACGAAAACCGTTCCGCATACCATTGTCATTCGTTCTTGGCCAAAGCTTATTTTTCTGTGGCCAACTGCCTTGCTTGCCTTGATTGCAGGCATATTACAAATAATTGCACCCGGTTGGGAAAATGTACACGGCGCAACGTTTTTGATTTGTCTTGCGCTCAATATGATTGTTCTCAGTTTTGACTTTCCGCGATCAACGTCGCTAACTGTCTTTATCGCAATTGCAGCATTCATTCTGGGACTGGTTTTGCTAAACCAACAGTTTGCAATCATCGCGCCGATCAAGCATTGGTTTGCGAGCATGAAGCTTCATGCATCTCCCGGTTTCTACTTTTCAATCGCAATTATGATGATGCTGATGTATGTTGCGATGGCTATAGTGACACGCTTCGACTACTGGGAAGTAACTTCAAATGAACTGATCCACCGGACCGGGTTGCTGGGAGACGTTGAACGTTTTTCAACAGCGGGTCTAAAGCTCAACACGGAAATTCGCGACGTGTTCGAATACGTGTTGGCAGGTGCCGGCCGGGTGATCATGAACATCCCGGGCAACCCCCGTCCTGTTGTCCTGGACAATGTATTGCGCATTCGACGCATCATGGATCAATCGAAGGAACTGCTGAGTCGTCGAGTTGTCGAAGTCGCTCACTCAGGCAAACAATTTGTGGCACAAGACGCTGAAGACCAAAAACACGCTGCTTCTTCCGGCGAATACGAATAACGGTGGAGTTGAAAAAGGGGTTTACGTTGACAGCCTTGAAATTCCTCAATTCGCCGAGCGACTATTTTCGTTTTCTTGCAGGTACCGTTGCGTTTTTGGTCCAACTACACGTATTCATCGAGCGTGGGTTCTCACAAGAGCCATGCACTGAGGCACTTCGTTTGGTGCGCGAAGACAAATGCACTGAGCAAGCCAGTCTGGTTCCCCTCGAAAAGCTGGCCGAGCAATATGGGACACCTCTTTACCTTTACAACCGGCAAACCATCGTTGACCAGTATCGCGCGATTGACCAAGCCTTCCGCAACGAGTTTGGACGTGTACGCATTTTCTATGCCCTCAAGTCCAACTCTAATCCTGCAATCGTCGAATTGCTGAGTGACGAAGGCGCCGGCGGTGAAGTTGTTTCGGAAGGCGAACTGCAACTCGCGCTTTACTGCGGGATCGCCGGCGAGAATATTATCTTCACAAGTTCCTCGAAATCGCCGAGCGAACTAACGTTAGCTGTCCAAAAAAACGTCGTTATCAATATCGACTCATCGGATGAACTCGAGCAAGTCCAAACCATCGCGCAAGACCTGCAAAAGACAGCGAGGATTTCGATTCGGGTCAACCCAGCCGTTGACCCTGACACGATCCATCAAATCAATACGGGAAAGGCCGAATCCAAATTCGGTATACACTTGAGCGATGGTTCGGCGCTGGCTGCCTATGCGCGGGCCAAGGAGTTGCCGAACGTAAACATCTGTGGAGTGCATTGCCATATCGGATCGCAAATCACGACGCCGGAAAGTTACCAGCAAGCCGCAGAAAAAATGCTTGACTTTGTTCTGGAACTAAAGGCGAAACTATCACTCGAAATGCAGTTTGTGGATCTCGGGGGTGGAATCGGAATCCCATATCGCGATGGCGAGAGCGTTATGTCGCCAGCCGATTTGGCAACCGCGCTATCCCCTATCTGGCAGAAAGCCGTGAAACGCTTGGGCTATCAACCCGAGCTATGGTTGGAGCCCGGACGTTCGCTAGTTGCGGCGTCTGGTTTCTTGATGACTCGCGTTAACTCCGTCAAACGCTCACCCCTAAAAACTTTCGTGAATGTTGATGCTGGATTCAACACCCTAGTTCGACCAGCGATGTACGGTGCCTATCACCGAGTGCGTTTGCTTGGCCGCGACGGAGAAACAGCCAGTGTTGAGATTGCCGGAAACGTCTGCGAGACCGGTGATATCATTGCGAGCGAAAGACAACTTCCGCTACCGGTGGCGGGTGACCTGATGATGATTTTGGACGCGGGCGCGTATGGATTCTCGATGGCCAGTGAATACAATTCACGTCCTCTGCCAGCCGAAATCTTGCTCGACAGCAAGGATGTCCGTTTGATTCGTAAACGCGAAACTTTCGAAGACCTACTTCGTTCAGTGCCTGGCAAAAAAGCAGATCACACGCAGTAGAACTGGCTTGTTTGCAATTCCTGACCAACCTATTCCACGACCTCGAGTTTGATCGTATGTGTCAGTGGCTGAATGGCATTCGATGATTCGGCGCGGGCTTCCTTGTCCTTCTCAACCAGTCGAACAGCAATGCGATCGATTGAGTCGTTTTCTTCGGGCGCAAATTGTTTGTACTGTGGCAAACGATTGAGCAGACTTTTGACCAAATGCGTCTCAAGGTTTTGCTGTTCGCGGATCTTTTCTTTGACTTGTTCGAACGCATCTGAAAACGGATTTTGAGTGAATTCTGCAGCTAGGTTAATCCCGCTTGCCAAGTCGGCCGCGGCAAACACCTTCGAATTTTCACCCCACGTCACTTTAATTTTCTTCGCTTTTGCATTTTTGACAATAAGCATGAGCCGATTGAGTTCGTCGTTAAATGGCAGAAATTCTATGACTCCGGTCGTCGCGTCTGGCGATTGTGGATCGCCCGTGAAACAAAACGGGTACTTCGTGCTCACGACTTGGATTGCATCGTCAACCAAACTTGCCGAGTGGCCAGGGGTTGCCGACAGAGATTTTGAATTCCAATCGTATTCAATCGTCCCAATAGCGCCATCACAGCCGAGCGCCTTTAGAAATGCGTAAGCCATGACAAGGTGGCCATTTTGTGCAGGATGAACGCCGTCGCCGCCTGCCAAGTGATAGGCGTTGCCGTATTTTGCCTTGGCCTTCGCCATCACATCAATCATCGGATCAAATACGTTTGCAAAGGTAACGCCTTCGGCGGCAGCAACTTCTTTTGAAATGTCACGTAACTGAGACAGCGTCTGGTTGTAGACTTTGGCTCGTTCAGTGTCATTGCCAAAAGTATTTGAATCAACGCAACCCGGCGAACCGACCACGATGAAGCGTACGCCCGCTGCCTTGAATTGCCGCACGATTTCCGTTTGGCTTTCACGGTACAATTTCGCAGTATTTTCGTTCAATGGACCGTATCCGCCATCGTTCATCCCGTAACAAGTTGTCGCGACCGTCGGCTGAAAACGCAACGCGTCGTTCGCCATGCGGGCCTTGAAACCCCACGAGGTCTCACCGCCCCAACCAAACTGAACGGTTTGCAAACTACTCTTAGGCTGGCACATCAGCAAATAGCTTTCAATATTTACCGAGTAGTCCTTTTGCTCCGTAATGGAGTCACCGCACAAGGCCACGACGTCGCCATCCGCTAGGCCTTGAGCCTGCTGACCAGCCGCGCATTGCGCAACGATTCCAACAAACACCAACAACATCACGTGAAAGAATAATCGTTGCATAAACAATCGACCTTATGTTTAGGGATTTTTTAAAAACCAAATTTGATGCTTGCAGATTTACGATTTGTCTGCTGCCATGCCGGATAACGCCATTTTGGTTGTCGGTACTTGCGACCAGCCGCGGCATGGAACCCATTTTAGTCTGCCTTGGTTGCGAAATACAGTTGAGGCGATGGTCACTTTACGCCACGCTAGCCGCCGGACACAATAGTTCGTATGAATTTTGGCGACACTGACTTTTCTCTTGAGAATGCTCCATGCGACTTTTAACTTGTTTTTTCATTTGTAGCGTTTTTGGTATGGCTACCACAGCCCAAGCACAACACCGATTGATTTGCCAAGGCAATGGGAAACTTGCGATTGTCGAACCCGATGGAAAAACTTCCTGGGCAATGGACTGGGGTGGCATTCACGACATTCATGTCTTGGCGAACGGCAACATCATGGTCCAACAAGGCAACAACAAAGTTGTCGAGATTGATTCGCAGGAAAAGAAAGTCGTCTGGAGCTACGATTCAAAAACACAAAACTCCACTAAGGACGATGAAGCCGTCGAGGTACATGCGTTCCAACCGCTCGAAAACGGCAATGTCATGATCGCCGAATCTGGTCGCGCTCGAATCATCGAAGTCGATCGTGACGGCACGATTCAAAAAGAAATCAAACTCCACGTCAATCACCCGCATCCGCATCGCGATACTCGGTTGGTCCGAAAACTAAACAACGGAAACTACTTGGTATGCCATGAAGGCGATGGTGTCGTTCGTGAATACGACGAACAAGGCAATGTGGTTTGGGACTTCTCGATTCCTATGTTTGGTCGCGAACCCGCTGACGGCAAAACTGGCCATGGTCCCGATGCCTACGGCAATCAAGTCTTCGGAGCCGTGCGTTTGGAAACCGGAAACACACTTATCGCAACCGGCAATAATCATCGCGTTCTAGAGGTCACTCCCCAAAAGGAAATCGTTTGGCAATTGGAACAAGATGATCTAAAGGGAATCACGTTCGCCTGGGTAACAACTCTGGAAGTCCTCCCTAACGGAAACTATGTGATCGGCAATTGCCACGCGGGCGACGGCAACCCATTGCTAGTCGAACTCGAACCCAAAACCAAAACAGTTATTTGGCAATTCGATCGCTACGCCGACTTCGGCAATAGCGTTTCGAATTCCCAGATACTCGATGTGGACTTCAAGAGCATTCGATAGCGACACATCGACCCCAGTTAGGTTTTATGAATACTTGTGGGACATTTCTTCGAAAATGTGACGAACCGTGCGGCCACTGATTGTTTCGCGTGCCAGTAACTCTGCAGCGATACGTTTAATCGATTGGGTATGCGATTCATCCGACAGAATGAGTTCTGTTTTGTCGAGCATGCGGCGATACAATTTCTCAATTTGCCTTTCGGTCTGTGCACGAGTTGCCAACAGGCGTTTCGCAATTTGGATATCTTGCGCGGCACCGAGTTCGCAGTACTGATTGGTGAATTGCGATTCCGCAACCATCCCCGCAAACAGGATGAGAACATCGTCCTCCAGTCGATCGTCAGTGGGTTTCGCTCGCCCCTTTTGGATTTTACAGGCGCCCAGTCGAATGCCGCCTGTCGCTAATTGTGCGGGTGAGACAGTTATTTTTTCAATGGCCCGCCCCAACGAAATAGCCATTACCGCGTGGCCTGCCTCATGATAAGCCGTGGCAACGAGGCGATTACCAAGAGCACTTCCCATTGCATCCGATTGATTTGTGTTTGAGTCCATGAATTCAAGTATAGCGAAGCAACATGAAAAAACTCGGCTCTGGTCAATAATGCCTTCGAACCAAGTAGAACTTTATTGCCAGATCACTGTTTTCTCAAAAAATTACTGCCCACCACAAACTCTGCAACACACCTTAATAATTGTCCCGAAGTAGTAGTTGTGTTTTCTGGGGAGCGATAGGCGATTGAGACTCCAGCCGAAACCAAGCCAAACGCCCATGTCTCGGCAAGACCCTCGACGTCCCGGCAGGTTTCCAATGGAACCAATTCGGGAAGTTTTTTGGGGACATATCCTTAAACTGTCAATACCAACGATCAAAGAACCTTACTGGTGATACAATCTGCTGATGAATCATTTGAATCGCATCCTCACTCAAACTTTTGGTCACAAGTCGTTTCGCGGTCGACAACGTGAAATTGTGGAACGACTTCTAGCTGGCAAGCATGCGCTTGTGATTATGCCGACCGGTATGGGTAAGAGTCTTTGTTATCAACTGCCAGCAGTCGTGTTCGCTCAACAAACCAAGCCAAATACAATACACCGCTTCATAACCGTTGTTCTTTCGCCCTTGATTGCCTTAATGAAGGACCAGGTGGATGCCCTGAACGCCAAGGGCATTTCAGCGACTTTTGTCAATTCGTCGCTGCAACGTAGGGAACGACTGGATCGTTACGATGCAATCAAAAGCGGCCAATATGATTTGTTGTACGTGACTCCCGAACGTTTTCGAAAAATGGAATTCAGAGAGGTCTTGGCAACTCGCGATGTGTCTCTTTTGGCAATCGATGAGGCGCATTGCATTAGTGAATGGGGACATGACTTTCGCCCGGACTACACGCGAGTCGGCGAAATCAGGGGGCTGCTTGGCAACCCGACGACGATCGCATTGACTGCAACCGCGACTCCGGATGTACAAGCGGATATTGTGCGTCAGCTCGGGATCGATTGCGAAGAAATCAAAACGTTTCATGAGGGAATTGAGCGACCAAATCTTTCGCTCGACGTCGAACATGTCATTGATGACGACGAAAAAGTGCGGTTGATCCTTGCGACGAAAAAAAGACATGCGGGAAGCGGAATTGTTTATTTCACACTAATCCGAAAATTGCTTGAGTTCAGCGATCAACTGACACAAGCAAAAATCGCTCACTTAATATATCACGGCGAATTGCCGCGAAACCAACGACGACAAATCCAAGACACATTCATGAATGAGGACGGCCATCTTGTACTTGCCACAAACGCATTTGGAATGGGGGTCGACAAGGATTCGATTCGCTGCGTATTGCACGCGGACATGCCAGGTTCACTTGAGTCCTACTATCAGGAAATTGGTCGCGCCGGTCGCGATGGAAAACCGTCCGCGTGTCTGTTGATGTATGATGAGCGGGATTTGGCGACACAGATGGAGTTTCTGCGGTGGAGCAATCCCGACGCCGGCTATTACGAACGACTTTATGATTTGCTGAGTAAAGACCTTGAAAAAGCAAACGCGTTTGGCCTGGAATGGGTCCGCGAAAAACTACATTTCAAGGAACGTCATGACCGTCGTCTTGAAGCAGCCCTCCTAATGCTAGAACGCTGGGGTGTAGTGACCGGCTCATTTTCTAACTCAAACGTTGAAATTGCCGCTGAATTGCCAAACGAATTAACCGATAATGTTCGGCTGGCAGAAAAACTCTACCGTGATCAACAAAAACTCTGGGCGATGTTGCAATATGCGAAACATGCTGGCGATCGCCGCGAATACATTCACCAATACTTTGGACTGCCAAGCGTCGAATAGTGTCAAGCTTTTTATAATCGTAACACATTCGAAAGCTTATTCCATTTACGCGCCGAATAGTCACCAGACTCCAATAACCCACCTGTGTCGAATTTAACAAACAGCTTCGCCCGCGCAGCTAGGCAATGTTACACAAATACTTGCGTGGATGTAATTCAAATTGTAGAGCCAGCGAGCTCCTCGCACAGCAAGCGGATTCGTCTCGTCGAGACTGAAGAACCACACACCTGGTTTCCCATCAAGACTTGTGACTGATGGATCTCGGACGTAAGTTCGCACGTTTAGTTCTGGAAACGCAGATATCCCAGGTAGGTTGGGTGACCATGTCGGTGCAACACCACTCATATGAAACGGTACGATGCCGATCCAGCCTGTCCGTCGAATGTATCGACCTCCAAGTGTTCTGGGATCAAACGTCGCATTTCTCGAACATCAACGGGCCAATGCATGAAAAGCAAATCATGCAATATCATTCGCACAAACGGCCGACGATTTGGCAGCGATCACCGCCGGGAACGAGTTTCCACTCCTCCCCCAAACAAATTGAGATAAAATCCCAACCAACGATAATTGGTTTCAGATACCCTTCGTTGATCTGGCCCGATTAACGCTGGCTAAATCAACCCAAGATTACGATTTTCATTTTCGAACCAAGCCTTCGTTTCTTCTGCAGAATTTGCTTCTGGAATTGCGTCCGATTCGAAGTTAAA
>JAHEAM010000095.1 GCA_024642765.1 Planctomycetaceae bacterium | reverse complement strand
CGACCGTTCACCTTTTTATATTGTTTAGCCATTTGTCGAAGGCCACAACTTGAAACGCCACGGTCGCATGTTGCAGCAGGTCGGTATTTCTCGCGCGATTTGGATCGTTCGTCAGATTGCCGAGGTGCTCGCTGCGACTCACGCCGTTCAGCGTGTTCACATGGGCTTGAGCTCACAATGCATCATGCTCGACTGCCTTGGTAAAGTCTTCATCACAGGTTGGGGCGATTGTTTGGGGTTTGGAGAGTCGTCAAACGGCACTGCGAATAATAGCAAATGCGAAAAAGTTCGAGCACCCGAGTGTTATCAGGCAGACTACAAAGCTCAACCAGCTGTCGATATTTATGCGCTGGGTGTATTGTGTTACTGGGTGTTTTCTGGGGCATGGCCCTATTCAGCAAGCAACAGCGTAGTGTTGCAGCAACTGCATCAATCGGCGATGCCAATCGCTGTAGACCAACGCGCTAAACATATCCCACGCGAGTTAGCCGGGTTGATCCACGCTATGATCGCCAAAAACCCATTGCGCAGACCAACCATCGGAAACGTACTTGAAAAGCTATTTGCAATCGAAATCGATCACCTTCACAATTTAAAATTGGCGGTGGATTAGGGCCGAATTCTAGTTCTACCTTCAGATTGCAACACTTCCTATTTGGAAGTGATGTCGTAACAGCAGATGATTTCTTGATCGCGCAGATAGAGTTTTCCGTTGGCGATTACGGGGTGAACCCAAATCGCGCCTTGCGGACTGCGTTTTTCTGATTGGGGTTCCAATTTGAACCGGCCTTTTTGTTCCCAACCTTTTTTGTCGGCTGAGAACAGGACGACATCACCGCTTTTTTCCTCGATGTAGTAGAAGCGATTATCGGCAAACGCGATCGCGCCTTTCTTCAAGGTTTCTTCGGCCCAAAGTTCTTTGCCAGAATCCAAGTCTTGGCAAACGAAAGTTCTGCCGTTGCCGTGACCAAAAAAACAACCGTTCATGTAGATCACGCCACCATGATGGTTGCTCATGTCGCGGCTATGCCAAACCTCTTTCGCCGTGCCGTCGTCAGCCAACTCAATCAATGTTGATCCCGCATTGTATCCGGAAGTCACGTAGACTTTACCATCTGCATAAATAGGTGTAGGAATGACTGCAGTTTGCCCTGGAAAGGGAACGTTCCATAAAACTTTGCCCGTCTCGGCGTCGATTCCGACAGCTGCATCAAACAACAATTGCACATACTGTCGGACCATGTTGTGTTCGATAGAGATGACCGAGGAATAGTGCGCCGTTTGTTTCAGGTCGGAAGTTTGCCAGATTTTTTTGCCGTTTGTTTTGTTGAGTGCGACGATGGCACCTTGTTCACCACCAGGTGTACAGATGATTTTGTCACCATCGACAAGCGGCGATTCTGAGTAACCCCAAAATGGAATCTGACCACCGAATGATTCCATTGTCACTTCCCATGTTTTCTGGCCATCGGCAACAGTGCAGCATGCCAGATCGCCACGGGCCGACATGAAATAAACATTGCCATTATCAACCGTTGGGGTGTTGCGAGGTCCGTCGCCCCAACGATTCTCAAAGCCTTGCCCCAATTTGGCTCGCCAAATTTCTTTGCCATCTTCGGTGTTGATGCAAAGTCCGAATTCGCCGTCTTCGAATTGCCCGAGTGTAAACAGACGATTTTCGACTACTGCGAATCCAGCGTATCCCATTCCGGCTCCTACGGAGACCCACAATCGTTTCGGGCCACCTTCGGGCCAGTCTTGTAAGAGGCCTGTTTCCAGCGAAATATCATCGCGATTTGGCCCACGCCAACCGGGCCAATCGTCACCAAAGCTAGTAAACGCACAGAGCCCAAGACTCAAACTTACGACAGTAAACAGCAACGATGTTATTTTCATTTCACGCTCCGGATTTATTTGCATCAAGCCTTAACTCTAGCCCAGTATTCTGAATGGCTATTTGTGTGACTCTCGAGAACTCGAATGACCATTATCTCAAATCAAACGGCGTTAGGCTACGGTGCATGCCGACAACTCACGGGGCCCAACTGCGTGACTTTAGCGATTGAGCAAACTACTTAGTTGAACAAGCCGGGAACTTCCAAAAAAAACTTGTTGAGTTTGACTTTTTCTGTTTGTATGAGCTGCAAATGGTGGGAGTCTGCCCCGGGCCTTGTTATACTGATTCGATTCAAAGCCGAATTCTTTTGTCTGAATTTGCCATTCTACAGCAGGGAAATCATGACCAAATTTTTGAACATTCCGGTAATCATGTTGTTGATTACTGTCTCCGTGATCGCGGCCTTTTCGCCAACTGCCAACGGAGCTTGCGTCTTTTTTCAAGACGCTGCAGAAACTCAAGAAGGTGCAAACGTACCCAAATCTGGTGCAGCAACGACGCCAGCTGAAACTCAATCTTGGTCAGATTTTTTTGCAAAATGGAAAAACGATATTGCCGAGGCCAAAGGCCCAGACGAAAAAATTGATGCTGGATTCTCGCCAATTGCAAACAAATGGGAAGAACTTGTCTTAACAAGCGTTACGGTCGCTCCAGCAACGGAAACTACGAAAGCCATTCAAGTACCAATTGTTTTGGCGTTGCTCGTAATCGGTGCAACTTTTTTCACAGTCTACTTCATGTTTGTAAACATCCGACGATTTCCACTGGCACTTAATGTGGTTCGTGGCAAGTATGATGACATTGAACGCGGAACCCAAGATGTCACGACAACTACCGTAAACGTCACCGATGGGGACATTGCTCGCACAATCCGCGATGAGGGGCACCACGGCGAAGTGAGTCACTTCCAGGCCCTTGCGACAGCCGTTTCCGGAACTGTCGGCCTTGGCAATATTGGTGGCGTTGCTGTCGCAATTGCGACTGGAGGACCGGGCGCTACATTTTGGATGATCGTCTGTGGATTGCTGGGCATGTCAACGAAGTTCGTCGAATGCACACTTGGGGTTGCCTTCCGCGACATGGACAAGTCTGGGACTGTCTACGGCGGACCAATGTACTACCTTAGCAAGGGCGTGGGCGGGGGATTCGGAAAAGTCTTGGCTGTGATTTTTGCGATTCTATGCGTCGGTGCTTCGTTTGGTGGGGGTAATGCGTTTCAATCCAACCAAGCTACGGCACAGCTAACTCAGATGTTGAATTGGGACAATGAAGCATCTGGTTTGATTACTGGGCTCGTTTTCGCAGTTTTAGTGGGGCTTGTAATTATTGGTGGCATCAAACGAATTGCAACCGTTACCGAAAAAATCGTGCCATTCATGGCCGTTTTGTATATCATCGCTTGCGCAATTGTGATCGCATTTAATTTCAATTTAGTTGGTACAGCATTTCAACAGATTTGGTCTGAGGCGTTCACGCCACGTGCTGGTCTGGGTGGTGTCATAGGCGTTCTGTTGGTGGGCTTTCAACGGGCCGCTTTTTCAAACGAGGCGGGCGCAGGATCAGCAGCCATTGCTCACTCTGCCGTGCGCACGAAATACGCTGCCTCTGAAGGTATTGTTGCCCTGCTCGAACCATTCATCGACACCGTTGTCATTTGTACGATGACAGCTCTTGTCATCATTTTCTTCAATATTTCAAATGCAGACGTTGATAAATTCGATGAGCTGTCCTTCAAATCAGATGCCTCTCGCATTGAAACGATGGCGAAGTTTGAAAAAGACAAGGCGGACGAGACGTCCTTAAACAAAAATCAAGTTTTCATCTATGGGCTGAAAGACGACAAAGGCAACGCTTTGTTGAGTAATGGTCAGGGGGCCTTGGGCGGCGTTGGCTTGACTTCTGCAGCATTCAAATCTGCCATACCTTGGTTCCCTTATGTTTTAACAGTTGCCATCGTCTTGTTCGCATTCTCAACTATGATTTCGTGGTCGTACTACGGTTTACAGTCATGGAAGTATCTATTTGGCCGGAGTGCAGCGGCAGACATCTCATTCAAGCTGTTGTTCCTTGTTTTCATTGTTATTGGGGCATCGGCCAAGCTTGATGCAGTGATCAAGTTTTCAGACGCGATGATTTTGGCGCTTGTTTTCCCCAACATGATCGGGTTGTTCTTTTTAGCCCCACACGTGAAGAGGGAACTCAATCGCTACTTGGATGCAATTGGTGTCAAACGATTCTTTAAAAAATAATCAGGCTGGGAAAGAGACGAAAGTTTGCTTATGCCGGCAGTTGTGCACATCCCGGGAACGCTGCAACAATATTGCGGCGCTTGTTCGGAATTTGATATTAAAGCATCTAATGTGCGGAAGGCATTAGGGGAACTCGAATCCCGATTCCCCTCTTTGTATGAAAGCATTTGTGACGAAACAGGGACGATTCGCCGGCATATCAATTTGTTCGTTAATTCTGACTTGGTCCTGTGGCGCGAGCCCACTGGACTTGATGTGCCACTGCGAAGTGGCGACGTTTTGACAATTTGGACTGCTGTTTCGGGTGGTTAACTTAGACCTTCGCTAAGGTTTGCTCGAAAGAACTTTGACGGCCGATTACTTCTTGGGCTCGAATTGAAATAACGTCCCGAACAATTAATAAAGTTTCATAGAAGGGGAGGAACCGACATGGCTGAGCGAGTCTTGTTGTGTATCGGAACAAAAAAAGGACTCTTTGTTGCTGAAGGCGCCAAGGCGCGAAAGCGTTTTGAATTGCGTGGGCCTTTCTCTCCCGGCGTTGCCGTTTATTCGACCTTGATCGACGAACGCGGGTCCCCGAAAATTCATGCCAGTAGTTGTCACGCGTTCTTTGGCATGAAAGTCTTAACATCCAAAGATCTTGGGAACAGATTCAAGGAAACGAAATCTCCCCCAGCTTTTCCAAAATCCGACGGTCGCGCTCTCGCAAACATTTGGTCGTTGGAGACTGGTGAAAATAAAAAGGAGCTTTGGTGTGGTGTTGAGCCCGCCGCTCTGTTTCGGAGCGAAGATTCCGGTGACTCGTGGCAGATGGTTTCGGGAATCAGTAACCATGAACACGCTCGACAATGGCATCCAGGAAATGGCGGTCTCTGTATGCACACGATCGTTCGCGACGGAAACCGAATTCATCTGGGAATTTCAACCGGTGGGCATTATGTGAGCGAAGATGGTGGCGATACATTCGCCGCATCAAACGTTGGGGTCGGCGCCGGATTTGTACCCGATCCCTATCCGGAGTTTGGGCAATGCGTTCACAAAATCGCAAGACATCCAGATGCGCCCGGTCGTTTATATATGCAAAACCATGGTGGTTGGGATGAACGACCAGGAATCGGCGTTTTGAGAAGTGACGATCATGGTAAGACTTGGCGTTCAATTGCAGAAGGTTTGCCGAGCGATTTTGGTTTTCCAATCGTTGTGCACCCACACGATCCAGATGTGGCGTACGTCGTACCACTCGAGGGCATGACACGGACTTGCCCAGGTGCCATTCCATCGGTGTGGCGAACTGAAAACGGAGGCGATTCGTGGAAGCAATTAAACAAAGGCATGCCGAAGAAGGATAGTTACTTCACAGTATTACGCGATGCAATGACGATCGATTCGCTCAAATCTCCTGCGCTGTACTTTGGAACAACAACGGGACAACTTTGGATCGGTCGCGACGGAGGTGAAGAGTGGGATTGCCTTTTCCATTCGTTGCCGCCAATACTGTGCGTTAAAGTCGCGACAGTCTAGCCAGAGTTGAGCGAGATTTTTCGACGGCTTTGCAGTTATTTTCTGAAAGCGTGTCCAGGCTCTCAATTATCGCCATTCGGGACAAAGTTGATTGTGTATCTAAATCGATTCCCTTCGGCGCGTCGCAGCAGCGCGATCAAACGGCCTTCTCCGTCGACGCCCAGGACGTTGTCTTCCGGTGCCTCAAGTTGCGGCCAAAAGCCATTTTCAGCGCCGTCGATTTGTTCGGCTGAAAGGACAACTTGAGGCCAATCCGGAAAGGCCAGAGTTGGGTTGAGTAGTTGGTTCCGCCAACTTGCTGAGATGAAGTCACTGGCCTCGATACTTTCTTCCACCCCGAATGGTCCAATTCGAGTGCGCGTTAATTTCGACATCACACATGTTGTTCCAAGGGATTTTGCGATATCAAACCCGAGCGTGCGGGCATACGTTCCCTTGCCACAATCGATTAGCAGCTGGAAATGCGTCTCAGAAAACGAAATAAGTTGGATGTCATATACGTTGACAAGTCGTGGTTGCAATTCCACTTCCGCACCGGCTCGCGCTAATTTGTATGCTCGACGTCCGTTGACTCTGACCGCCGAAAATGCAGGAGGGACTTGTGAAATTTCTCCGCAATGGGCCTTGCACGCCGCAATCAATTCTTCCCTGTTTACATTTCTGTGAAAGACCTGCCTGCAATCCGTTGTGGTGTCCTGCGAGGGACTTTCGAGGCCCAAGTCAAACGTTGCCAAATACTGTTTTGGCAACTCGTGCAGAAAAGAGACAATGCGCGTGGCGCGTCCGACGGCGACCAGCAACACGCCTTCAGCCAATGGATCCAGAGTGCCGGCATGGCCGAATTTCGTTCGACGAATGCGTTCTGACAAAATGGATACTGCCCGCCGACTACTTATACCAGATGGTTTGAACAAATTGATCAATCCGAATAGTTCTCGCATCGAAAAAGTTGTTTCAACGTGACAGAAATAACGAGCCGTAAATAGAACGCCTATGCAATTTCAATGATGATCAGCCAGAGGATTGTACTCTTTCGAAATCGTGCTGCCAACAATGCAGATCTGATCCATCATGAGCGAATCAAAACCGGTCGCATTCTATGACAGTCATTTGCCGCCCCGCAAATCGGTGCCAAAACGTCTCTAACTGTCGATTTGTAGGGGTGCGCGTTGCCTACCGAGCAATACCAACACAATAACGCCAAAAAAACCGACTAGATAACTGGCACAATGCGCCCAGAGGTCAATGAGAAATGGTACATGACGATGGGCGGGAACAAGATTGGCAATAGGACCCACGAGATACACCCAGCCGTTCGCTGCAGCAATCCATCCAAATAGTCCAGCGAGTGTTGCCGCAGCGAGCGACAGAAACGAAAGTCGGAAGAGTGGATGCCACAATGTGCTTGGTGCACGTTTGGGCCGGCGCCCCAATCGACAGGCGGCAGCAAGAGGAATACCAAGCAACACACCGAACCACCAAGTGGCCAGGACGCCCCATCCCAGTCCAAGCAATGTTGGGTCGTGAGTGTCAAATATTGGCGGATGGCCAATGGTAAAGTAATCGACACAAATTCGAGCAGTGATCTGGTCGTGTATGACTCCGTAGACCACACAGGTTGCGACGCACATCAGTATGATCGCGATCCACTTCATAGATTTAGTTCTCCGGAGATCATTTCGCCAACGTCATTCGCGAAAAACTATCAATCGTTCCGTTGCAACACAAGTTTCGAACAATGGGGTTCGCCGACTGGAAACGAACAAGACCCATTTCGATCAAGTTGTGGTTTAAGATGCCTTAACGACTTTGGGATGCACGGGCGAAATCTAGGAGTAGCCTTTCAAGCTGTTGGTAATAAAGCTCTTCTGGCATTGATGCCTTTTGACGAATAAACGCCTCGACTGCAATTTCCATTTCGTTTAATAAGTTCAACGACTCCGCATCTATCTTCGAATCGGCCGCAGCTGTTCTTAGGAAAACTTGGTTTGCTCGTGTACCGTCAGGTTCACGCCCATCTTTCGAATTGCCGACGACCCGAATCCCATCAAACCAATCGGCAGCCGTACCCAAGCGGTCACCATTGTCGTCCAACAAAGCGTGTTCAGTGGCTAGACGCGATTGTTCGTCGTAGAACGTGTTTGTTTCGCGCGAGGCGATTAGGAACGCTTCTAAAAGTGACGATCGCCCGTCTTTGTCTAGGTCAACAGCTTCTGGATTCGAAATCGCTTCGACTAAGAATCCGCCGAAGCGTGCGAAGTTCGTTTCTGCTCCCGATTTTGTTGATGTTATCACGATTCGGTTGCGTGCGCTTAAGGCCTGAACAAAGGGTCCACTGGCTGACGCACAATTCAAAACGACTTGACGGATTGGCGATTCGGCGTCCGGCAACCAAGCTCGCAATTCCTCTGGCGAAACATCGGGACCAACTAAGTTGAACTTCGCTGTCTTGCCATCAAAGGTTCCATGACCAATCAGTACAACCCACAAATCACTGATCGCCTGGTCGCCGCGCAACCGTAGTAAACACTCCTGCAATTGCACAAGCGCCTCTCCATTTGTGGGTTGGGATGAATCTGAATTATCCGTCACTTCGCGCTCTAGCGGGTTGTGAATCAATGTAACGTTCATCGAAGTATCTGCTCCGATCTTCTGCCATTTAGCGCCCCATTCGGTGAATTGACTTGCAAATTCAACTTCGCCTTCGGCACCCACGACGATAACCAATTCGCGCTTGGTAACCAACTCAGATCCGTCGGAGATTTCTTGTATTGCGGCAAACGATTGTGTCGTCAGCACAGCCGACAACACCACGACCACACCCAAACAGGATTTTCGTTTTTGAATCATGGTAGGCCTTTCCAGCGACGAATGCCCCATTCACAAATCAAGCAACCCAGTGCTCCAACAAATACGGGCCACTGATGCCACCATGGCTCAATCTTAGTTTCAACGATCATTGTGTCATTGATCGGAACGGATCGGCAGAATGCGTCTAGTTCACTCAATTCGAGTAAACGCCCTCCTGAAGACTCTGCAATTTTTTGCAACTGATCGCGATCGGGCTGAAGGCGATTGAACTCAGCGACCGCTGGCTGACTGACCCAACCGGATTCCGTATTCCCGATCGTCTCACCGATTTCATCTGCTACGGTGACCATGACTTGGTAGGAACCGGCATCCAACGGGAAAAATTCGAAATGATATTCGCCCAACTTTTCTTCGTCGGGTTTGGCCAGAATTTCGATTGGCGATTGGGATTCGGAAGTTTGGTCTAGTGGTTGAATCGATGCGACAACTCGACAATTATCTAACGCCCGGTATTGCTCATCACGCACAACAACCCTTGCCGCCAACGAAACACGATTGTCTTGATCGATATTCAACTCGACGCGACGAGGCACGTCGGATACCAACCACCTTGCGAATTGCCGCCACGCGACACTGAGATCACCATCGTCTTTGTTTTGCATTTGCCATCGCCAAAGGTCCCCCACCATAATGGCACACGTCTTCCCGCTGCCAAATCGCTGTTCGACGATCAAAGGCAACGTCCCGTCAGCATCGTCACTAGAGATTGCCAACACACTTCCACCGGGTTTGATCGAGCTCACGGGGCTGATCGTCTTAAAAGTTGGCATGTTCGCCAGCCGCACGTCTTCTTCGGGTTGAGTCTTGCGCAGTCGAATCCACGGCTGCAACATGCCCTCGCGTGAAAGTTCCATTCTGACATCGGACGTGTTTTTGAGGCGTGACACCGCGTCCAAATATACGGGAAGCATGTCGCCAATAGGTGTGCGTGCATACTGGCCATTTCGAAAAGATTCTTGACCACCCAACATGACCAGCCCGCCACCGCGTCGACTCACGAATTCTTCAACCAAGCTCATTTGGTCAGGCGTAAAGAATTCAGCTTCAACATCGTCCAAGATGATTCCGTCGAATTCGAAGAGATCATCAGCGGACTTTGGAAACCCTCCCTTAAGTTTGGCGGCCAAGGAATCGCTGTTTGGCAAGGTCACGAAGACCGGTTCCGAATACTGCTCGGTGTCTTCTTCATCGCCGCCAAAACCACGAAAAAGAGGGTTTGTTCGATCGCTGCGGTTACTGCGAAATGAAAATTTGGCTTCGCGTTTGGCGACCCTCAGCATTGAGATCAACTCAATTTCTTCGTCCTCATACAGAGCTCGATTGAGAAACTTGTATTCCCAATTCGGTCGTCCGCCGACATAAAGAATTCGATAGGGACCTCGGCCGCGATCAACGACGACCGTTTGCTGGTTGTTTTCAAAAGTCGCTTCGGTGGTTACGGTTCCGCTTGCAACCTTAGCTTCGTCATTTGCCGCAAACGTTTGGATGGTGAAGTAATTGGCGCCCGTCTCTTGCGGTTTCGTTTCAAAACGGACTGCAAATCGTTTGTTGTCTTCGACGCCGAATACGGTTTCACGGGCAACTTCTTTCCCCAATCGATTTACCAATCGAACGACGATATCCTCGCCAGCGTAGCCTACACATTTTAGGGCAACGCCAATCGTCGCCGGCGCCGATTCGAACAATGTTTGACTGACATTAACGTCTTCTATCGCGATATCGTTTTTGAAGTCACTTCCCACCAAGACTGGGTAAACTGGCACCTTAGAATTCATCGCCCCGAGCAAGTCATCGGTTGCGCAACCATCCGAGAGCACCAGGATACCCGCACAAGATTTGTTTTGAAAACGCTTGTTCGCAAAGTCAATGGCAGCTGCAATATTTGAGGCCCGGCCATCTGCGTTCAGGATTTCGAAATCGTTAACAGCCGACACTTGAGAATCAAAAAC
>JAHEAM010000094.1:606-10495 GCA_024642765.1 Planctomycetaceae bacterium | reverse complement strand
CGATGAAAAAGGCGACGCAACATACCCAACTTAGCTGACTCGTATCCGCTCAGAGACGTAAATACAATTGAAAGCCAACCCGTTCTCAGCGATTTTCCAATGGAAAATTGGAGAATTGCTTTGCTTTGCAATTTTGCTGACGAATTGGCATGAAATACGCGGGGCGGAAATTTATTTGCGTTTTGGGTTCAACACGCTCATAATAGAAGGAAACGTTTTTTCAATATCTCGCCCGAAAAAACGAAACATTTGGTGCGTTTCCGGTGTCAATACTTAACGGCATTGAAATTCAGATTCGTTCACAAACGGAACCGTTGGAGAGAGAACAAACGTCATGGATGTGTGACGTCTTAAATAGTCCGAAGTCTTGAATGCCAAGTACGATAAGTAGCATTCCAGCCATCGTCTCGTAAGCGGGTAAAGAAAAATGATCGAACTCAAACACAAAACATCGGGTGGCGTTCTCTACAAATTTGATGGCGATTCACTTGCTGGCCAAGAGATCTCCACAGTCGATTTGTCGTGCGCCGATTTTACGGGAATGGATCTGTCAAAGGTTCGCATTCATAGTTGCAACATGACAGAAGCCCTTTTCTGCGATGCCGATTTAAGCGATTCGCGTTTTCAAAATTGTATTCTGCGACGAGCTGACTTTTCGAATGCAACGATGAATCGTGTCAACGTTTCTGACAATGTGATGGACATGAGCATTTTCATCGGTGCAATTGGTGAGAAGGTTTTGTTTCGACACAGTAAACTCAATGGTTCGAATTTCGAACGCAGCAATTTCCCACGTGCTGATTTTTCGTTTTCAGAAATTCGGCAAGCCAATTTCGAAGGCGCGAAGCTTGAAAAGTCCAATCTTTACGGGGCTGATATTTCTGGTTCGGAATTTGGACAAGCTGATTTGCGTGAGACCGATATGACCGATGCAAAAATCTTGAGAGCAAATTTCGCTTTTGCGAAAATGACTGGCAGCATTGGTACCAACGGCAAAAGCTGGGGAAGCCCTACGAAAGCAACCCCCAAAAAACCCTGGTGGCAAGTTTGGGGACGGTCAGCAGCTGTCTAATTACGCGGCACTCGTTTCAAATAGAACTGCGATATTCGAAATGACTTTGCATCCGTTGACGTAAATCATCGTTGCTCCTAATTCGAATCTGCATGTGAAATTGACTTATCGCGGACGGCCTATGTGAAACACGATTGGTTTCACCACTTTCTGCTTCGCCCGTTGATCCGCAACATTCTAGTGACGTCGGAATGGCACGATTCTGACGATTGTCCCGCGTCGACATGAATTAAGAGCGGGAATTTCTGCCCTTCATTTTGCATCGCGCACTTTGTGACCTACAGTTTCGAAGCTTTTGTTGACTCCCCTCTTGAAAAGAACTGGGGGCAAGCACCTAAATGTTGCACAGATTTTACTTCGAAATGACTTGACATGACGGCCAACTTTCAAAATCCGATCGACTTACGCAACATGTTCTTTGTATTTGCGTTTATTGTATGTGCATTGGTCGCGTCGATCTCGAATGCGCAATTCGAAGGGTTCACGGAGCCTATCAAAACAATTGAATTGGCCAGCGATGAGAATGGAATTGTCAAGTCTATCCACGTTTCCGAGGGCGATTTCGTCACTGGTGGTCAATTGCTTGTTCAACTCAACGATGAACTTCAGCAAGTACAACTCGAGCTAGCCGCGCATCTCGCCGGCGCAGAAGCGAATTGCAACGCGGCGAAGCAATCCTATGAAAAGCGTCAGCAAGTTTTCGAAAACGTCGCAAAACTTCGCGAACGAAAAATCACAAATGAAAACGAAGTCTTGAGAGCCGAACTAGAAATGTCCATCGCCTTCGCAAAATGGAAAACAGCGGAAGACGAACTGGTCGCTCGAAAAATCGAACATGAGCGGGCCAAGATCGTTCTTGAGAATCGAAAAATCAAGGCCCCAATTGATGGTGTGGTCTCACGTTTGTACCGAGAAGTCGGTGAGTATGTCTCGCCAATCAATGCCGAAATCTTGACTTTGATTGACGACCGACAACTTCACGCCGTATTCAATATTCCGAACGCGGACATCCGCAATCTGAAAGTCGGGCAAAATATCTCTCTAGAAATGGAGAATGGCACGACCGTTCACGGACGAGTTGATTCGATTGGATTTGTGATCGATTCCGAAAGTGGAACAATCGTCGTCAAGGTACTCTTGGATAACGCAGACCGTTCTTTGCGTGCGGGTGAGGCCTGCACTTTAAATATTTAAGGCAATGCTGCCATTTTGAAACGAACCCGCAAACGGCATGACCCCTGCTTGCAAACATTGTTGTTGACAACTTTTACGGTTTAACATCGCTAAACGATTCGACACCGGAATAACGGAAACGCATTGAGTCGTCGGAAGTTGAAAACGCAACGGAACTCAATGCGAACGTCTTTTTTACAAGCGAACAACCAACGTCATGCAAACTCAGCAGTCAGTTTCCGATCTTCGCCTCAACGGTTCGTTTGGCTTGCTCAACTCGCGAATCAAATCGCGCGAAGCACAGAGCACACATGAATCGGAACTTTCGATTGGTCGACAGTTGCATGACGCCGTAGAACATGCCAAGAGCCCCGTTGAGTTAATAGGCAAGCTGACGACGCTCATTGAGTCAAATTCTGACTGTTTGGGACTTTGGCTTGCACAACTTTCAACAACTGGGACGTTGGAAATTCGGCCCGCCAATGATCGCCATGAAGAGTCGCTGTGGAATCTCGTCGGGGAGCAAGACCAAACGACCGCTCACGATCTGCTTCGCTGCCAAGATGCGCGGATGGACGTCTTGATTCAATCGGTAATTGATACCCCCGCGAGCAGTTTGGGTTTTTGCCCGCTTGCCATTCAACCCAACACCAAAATCGTCCTGGTCGGGTGCTTTTCCGCAAGAACCGAAACAGTATTGCGCCAGGAGTGGTTGCTCACAATGGTAGGCCAAGCGGTTGGAAACTGGATTCGCGCACGTAATGAAGAGTTGACTCGCGGGCGTGTCGTTATGACACAGAAATTACTGACCGCCATCAACGCGATTGCAAACAGTGACAAAATCGATTTGCTTTCAATCGCGCTCGCAAATCAATGTAAAACCATCATTGGAGCAGAACAAGTTTTTGTTGGTCTGTCCACTGATTTCAAGTGTCCCGCTCGACTCAAGGCGATCTCTGATCTCGAATCGATTGATCAAGGTTCCACAATTTTTGCAACTGCAGATTCCCTGCTGAAATCAGATAACGACCGTGATCAAGCGCGTGCCTTGTCGAATACGGACGGCAAGAAAGTTACCGACTTCTTTGCTGCCGTTGGTTCGGATTCAGTTTTGACATTTCCCCTAGTGCAAGGTGAGATTTATTTCGGAAAACTCCTTGCAGTTTTCCCGACGGGCACCGAATTCAAGCCCGAGATTGTTGAACGACTCAACGAACTACTCAATCAAATTCGTATCGCTGCCCATTTGCGAATTCAAGCAAGCGAGAACTTATTTGTATCCACACGTCGCACCTTGCGAAGATCTTTGCAAAGTTCACTTGGCAGAAAGATTCAATGGATTGTTGCTGGACTATTTGGGCTACTTCTTTTGCCTTGGCCAGCAGCAATCCAATGCGATACAAAGCTAGAGCCGATTTCTAGACGGTTTATTTCGGCACCTTTTGAAGGCATTCTCGAATCGACGGTAGCAAAAAACGGTGATCGCGTTCAAAAGGGAGACTTGCTCGGAACGCTCGACGGTCAGACGCTAAGATTTGAACTTTCCGGATTGCACGCCGAATTGGCTTCAGCCAACAAAAAGGCAGACCAAGCTCGCGCCCAACGTGATATCGCTGAGGCGCAAATTCAGAAAAGCGAAGCGAAACGGATCCAATCTGCAATCAACTCCATTGAAACCCAACTCTCGGAACTTGAATTGCGTTGTCCAATCGATGGCGTTGTGATCAGCGGTGACCTCGATAAAGCAGAAGGCGCAAAAATTCAATTGGGCCAAAATCTGTTTGAGATTGGGCCCCTCGACCAAATGCTAGTCGAAATCCAAATTGATGAACATGAGATCCGCTTTGTGAATTCGGGCGATCCTGTCCAAGTGAAATTCAATGCCTATCCGTTTCGGACTTGGACAGGTGAAATCGCCAAGATTCATTCTCGTTCGGAAATCGTGGACAGTAAAAACGTATTTGTCGCAGAGGTCATCATCGAAAACGATGGCGAGGAACTTCAACCAGGAATGCGCGGTCACGCAAAAATCAGCAACGGCTGGAGTGTGTTGGGGTGGATTTGGTTCCATCGTGCGTACGATGATATGCGTTACTGGCTCGTGTTTTGAAAAGAGATTCAGTAATGCCCAATTCCAATCCAACAGTTTCAAACAAGATGCCGCCCACTTCGGACGATCCGTTACTTAACGTTAGGCTTCGATTGCGCTCCGGATTGGTATTCACTGATCGAATGGTTGGCAACGAGCCAATGTGCCTGGTTGAAGACACGCTTCGAAATAAGTACTACCAGGTTGGGCGATCGGAGGCAGCATTTCTCAAAACGCTAGACGGAAGTTTATCGATCGGCGGCATGAGAACGCCAGAATTCTCTGGTGTTGCTAAGCAAACGACGGCGATTGAAATTGTCAAATGGGCTCTCGCGCAGGGTCTTGTGACGTTCCATGAAAACGACAATTGCACACGACTTCAAAATCAAGCAGCCAGTCTGCGGACACAGCGTCTTTTGTCTTGGCTCAACCCGATTTACATTCGCATCCCGCTATTTCAATCCGCAAAGATTCTGGGGAAGTTTAACTACTTTGGCAAAATCCTATTCAGCAAAACAAGTGCTGTGATTTGGGCTTGTGTTCTGGGTTACGCCGCCATCTTGCTTTGCCAACGGATGGAAGAGGTAGGACAAAAATACATTGGGGTTTTTGCGTCCAGCGAATGGCTTGTTTTACTCATCGTTTGGGTTCTCTTAAAAATTATCCACGAGATGGGTCACGGCCTTGCCTGCCAACGTTTCGGCGGCCAAGCCGGTTTGTTTGGGATTTCATTTATTCTATTCACGCCCTTGGCATTCATCGACGTTACATCGAGTTGGCGATTCTCAAATCGTTGGCACCGCATCTTCACGGCAGCCGCTGGAATGTATTTCGAGTTATTTATTGCTGCTCTGGCGTTTATTGCATGGTGCTGGACGCCTGATGACTTTGCATTTCGTTCGACTTTTTACAAAGTCTTTTTGACGGCGGGCGTTACGACCGTCTTGTTCAACGCCAACCCGCTGATGAAATTCGACGGCTACTACATATTGTCTGATTTGTTGGGAATTCCCAATTTGTATCTGAAAGGATCGACCTGGTTTTCCGAATTCGTTCGACGAATTGTGTTCGGTACAGTTTCGAAATCGCAAGATCTAAATTTGGCCGAAGGTATTTGGATTCGAACCTATGGATTCCTGTCCGCATTTTGGCGCGTCTTGGTCAGTGTTGGATTGATCATTGGAGCAAGCGTCTTGTTGCACGGTGCAGGCATTGCGTTTGCTATTCTTGCGATTGTATTCTGGTATGCCGTGCCACTTTTTCGCAGCGTCCAACAACTGCGAGCGAAGAACTTGAGCGAGCTCAATTATCGTCGTTGTTCGATTGTTGTCTCGTGCCTCGCACTTTCTGCAATTGCGATGTTCACGGTTGTTTCAGCGCCGTCGTCGAAATCGGCACCCGCTGTCGTTCGCTACGAAGAAGAGCAACCCCTGCGCGCACCCACAAGCGCTTTCATTGTTGCCATACACGTCGAAGATGGTCAACACGTCATTGAAGGGCAACGCCTCGTAACACTTGAAAATCGTGACCTGGAGCAAGAAATCGTTGCCCTCGCTGAACAGCTAAACCAATCGCAGATCCGTGCTCGAATCTCTCTGCAAGAGAAACAACTCGCCATCTATCAGGCAGAGACCGAATCCCAGATTCAACTTCAGAAGAAGCTTTCGGAAAAGCAAACCGCTGCCGCCAAACTCGAAATCCGTTCCCCCTTTGAGGGAATCGTCATCGGGAGAAAACTGGCAGATGATTTGGGACGATATGTCGACGTCGGTTCAACAATCTTGAGCCTTGCGAAGACACACCAACCGGAGATCGTTGTGTCCGTGGACCAAACGGACTTGGCATCGCTACAATCTCCTGAATGCGATACGTTTCGAGCCGTCTTCCCCGGCCAGTCGGTACTGCAGTGTTCGCTGAAACACTTGGATACTCGGGCAACGACCTTGCCAGCACATCGAGCGTTGGGCGCTGACGTTGGTGGACCTTTGGCAGTTCGCCAAGCGGAGACACCCACGGACGGCGAAGCGACCACCGAATTGTTATCGCCACGCGTCAACGTTGAACTGAAGTTACCAACAGCATTCAGGGGCCAACTCCTGGCAGGTCAAACTGGACGAGTGGTCTTCAAGGCGAAGTCCCAATCGCTCGGCGCCTATCTTTTTGTTCGCTGTGAGGAATGGTTCGACAACAAAATCCGAATGGCCCTTGGCTCGACTCAATAGAACCAAACAGTGAGCACCCTATTACAAACCGCCGCGCTGGAACAGGCAATTCAACTCAATGGCAGGCGGCCTTGGCAAAGCCCTCGATTTTTCACAAACTAAATGTATGGTCGTCGTCGCACCGTAAGGATTCCTCTCCAAGTTAGCATTTGGTTTTGAATCACGCGACGATTGATGCCTTAAAAAATTGAACTGGCCGGTACAATTCTTGTGTCCGAAAAAAATATTGAATTTCTTGCAATCGAAAATGAATTCCTTGTGATTAACAAGCCTGGTGGACTGTTGACACAAGCGCCCCCGGGTATCGACAGCGTAGAAAATCAAGTCAAACGATGGAAATTTGCTCGCAATGCCAGTCGCCCGCCTTATCTGGGCATACCCCACCGATTGGATCGACCGGTCTCCGGAGTCATGGTAATGGGGCAAACAAAAAAATGGACGTCTGCAATCGCAGCGCAGTTTGAAGCAAGAACAGTTAAAAAGGCCTATTGGGCCATCGTCTCTGGGCATGTCGTGGAAGATTCAGGTACGTGGCGCGATTGGATGCGAAAAGTAGATGGCGAGGCGCGTTCGGAAGTCGTCGTCGAGAGCGAGACAAATGCCAAGGAAGCGATCTTGCATTTTCAAGTTCGCGGACGCGCAGCCGACTTGACTTGGCTCGAAATCGAATTGGAGACCGGTCGCACTCATCAGATCCGTTTGCAATGTGCGAGTCGAGGTCATTCGATCGTAGGCGACGAGGATTACCAATCGACGATTCCGTTCGGCCCGACAAATATCGATCGCCGGACTCGCTGGATTGCGTTGCATGCTCGTGAGTTGACGCTCAATCACCCGAGCAGGAAAACTACAATTCGTTTTTTTGCTGCAACACAGGACTTTTGGGCGAAAATGTGGGATGTGTTTCCCGAGCTCAATGCCGATTCAAGCCCGGTCCAGGAAAGGATTTGAGCAATTAATGACCAGACCTGACTTGCGTTTTTTTTGTTTGCGCGGATTCATGAAGTCCGGCACCAACTGGCTCGGCAGCTTGCTCGATCGACATCGCCAGGTTAGCTGCAGAGGCGAATATCATTGGCACGAAATTTTAGGGCCTATTCTAGACAAAAAAGCAAACATGTCGCTGTTGGAAGATGTTGATTTCCGACGTTTTCTGATTCAACAACTTCGGTCAGTTGTCCGACGCACATTGAGCCGCAACTTGCCAAACGAAATTGTGCTGGCTGGCGACCGGACACCGCACACGATTGCTCCCCTTATTTTGAACGCACCGCATATCGTTCTCATTCGAGATGGTCGCGATGTGTTGGTAAGTCGAGCGTTTCATTTATTCAATCGCCCAACTGTAACTGCCATGTTTCAGCGGTCGAAAAAGATGGCCACAAGCCTAACCGAATTCCAAAAAGACAAATGGTATTTCAAGGAGAATCCTGCTGCCCTGTTGGCGGAACCGGAATTCGTGATTCAAACTGCCAAGTGGTGGGTAGCACAACAAGAATCCGATCGACGCACATTGAAGCACTATCCCAATCTGCCGGTTCGGTTTGTGCAATACGAAACGCTCTTGGAACGAACGCAAGAAATCACCGATGAACTATTCGAATTCTTGGGAGTCGATCCAGCACTTGCAGCGCCAATCGAGGGTTCGTTACAACCAGGTTTCGAAACCGAACAACCCGACCAGTTTCTCCGCAAAGGTGAAGCAGGTGATTGGGTCAACTACTTTACCGACGAAAACAAACGTACATTCAAACAATTCGCAAACGAAGAGCTAATTCGCCAAGGCTATGTTGCCAATGACCAATGGTAGTCAGCTTGAATCGCATTACTCAGCGTTGTTGGGTGTCAAAAATCTTAAGTGATGTTGCGTATGGATGACTTGCAGCTGTAAGTGTTCGGCATTTGTCATTTTCCCGAACAGCGGTGAGGCATGCATTTCGCCTTTGAATTGTTTGAATCGTTCGACTGTTGCCACAAATCGGCCGACGGCTTCCGCGTCGCTAACATCGTGTGGCAACTTGACGGTTTGGGGCATTGTTGGTCCACCAGGTTTAAAGGCCCGCTCAGTCAAAATCTTATTTCGCATCGACTTGCCAATCGTGATCTTCATCAACCACAGCATCACGTTGATTGGAAAATTCACTTTAGGATAACCGTCCAGCGGAAAAGCCATCCAATCCGAACAGTGTTCGCACACCTGAGCCAAGTTCCATTTCCCACCGGCACTGTACCCATGCGCCAGCAGCCTCTTCGCTTCGTTGATAGCCTCATCTAGATTCGTTAGGTTTAATTTGCGTAGCACTCTGTCCCCCTGTTAATCTGGCAAAATGTTCGTTCGAATTCGTTATTAATGCGGTTCAATTGTGCAAACATTACTCGACTGTTATTGGATACCGAAACGTCCAGTAAATCGTGAAGGTGTATGAGACGATGAGCGGCGCTGCGATCATCTCGATGATGGTCATTAACCACAACGTTGGTTCCGAATTCGAACTCCATCACAATTCCGGTGGCGACGCCGATTGCAAAGTTGACGCCAAAGATACCCGTCCAAAACCCAGCGGCGTCCATGTACGATTAATCCTTCCACCACAGCGCCAACCCTTCGAGGTAGGCAATGATAATTCCCAATCCAATCGTCAGTGGAAGGAACAAATAGTGAAACATGTTGGTGAGCGCAAATTGGATTCGCGAAAGCAACACAACGTCAAGTTCAGCCAACATGATTTTCTTTCTGTCGAGCTATCCAGAAACCTCTTCGATTGATTTTAGCGAAAGAATGAGTGCGAATAATGGACGTGTCAGTTTTTCACATCCTGTCGTCAATGCCAGAAAGAGTTCTGCGACTCGTGAACGACGCCAGTTGAAAACGTTTTATTGCCCGTTGTCCTAGCGATACGCTTCAAACCCTTCCTACGACACCAAGAGTCCTACTCGCTCCCAGTCAGCAAAACATCAGGCTCGTCCTCGCAACATGCCGTGCCAATACAGATTAGGCAATCCATATTTCTTGAGCATCATCATGCTGAATCGTTCTTTGGATTGATCAAACGGAAACGATTCTTGGGGATTCTTATCGTAATCGAACTCAGCCAACACCATACTGTTGTAACTAGTAACCAGGGGACAAGATGTGTAACCGTTGTAGTTTCCCGAAAGCTGCTTGCCATTGATCATGTCGAGAATATTGGCAACCGTCGCGGGGGCCTGCTTGCGAATGGCGGCGCCGGTTTTCGAGGTCGGCAAACTCGAACAGTCGCCCAGCGCAAAAACGTTTTTGTATTTCACGTGCTGAGTCGTATGTTTGTCGACATCGGCCCAACCGCCTACACC
>JAHEAM010000094.1:0-596 GCA_024642765.1 Planctomycetaceae bacterium | reverse complement strand
CCATTTTTGGACTGACGTGAATCATGTCGTACTTGACTGTGACCTGCTCCTGCGTCTCCAGAATTTGGAACACCGCTTCTTTGACCTCCGGTCGAATCTCAATCATGTCGTGGTTGAGTTTAACTTCCATGTGCCGACGCTCAACGGCGGCCTCGAGCGTGCGCGCGTAACGATCAACAGCGAAAATACGAGGCATTCCAACTGCAAAGATAACTTTACATTTTTCGCGAATGCCCTGTTTACGAAAATAGTCTTCCGCCAGGAAGCAAATTTTCACAGGAGCACCTCCGCATTTTACGGCGCCTAAAGGATGGGTGAACAACGCCGTCCCGCCTTGAAAATTCTGCAACGTCTTCCAAGTCGAGTCGACGGTATCATAGCTGTAGTTGCTGCAGATTCCATGAGTGCCGACGATCTCCTTCGTCAGGCCTTTGATGGCTGACCAATTCAACTGCAGTCCTGGACAAACGACCAGAAAGTCGTAACCGAGCGTTTGCCCGTCACGGGTTACCACCGAATTATTGTGCGGATCAAACGAATCGACGTAGTCCTTCACCCAGTTTGCACCGCGGGGAATGTAGTCCGTTTCGTTGCGT
>JAHEAM010000546.1 GCA_024642765.1 Planctomycetaceae bacterium | reverse complement strand
CATGCCTAATCCACGCCGCCAACGTTCATTCTGAGCCAGGATCAAACCCTTCAATTTGTATTCTTGCTGAGAACAATCTCAAGTAAACTTGAAACGGAACTCAGTCGACTAGCCAAATGAAGCTACTGTTTGACCTAACAATCAATTGGATGGAATACTTCCAACCGATTGTCGGTTTGCCTGATCTTGTGCTGGCTTACATCATTCAAAAGAATGACTTAATAAGAGATCACTACTAAATTGTCAAAGATCAAATCACGATTCTTTCGGAATCGCGAGTGGACAATTCTAAGCATTCGGCGTTATCTGTCAACGGCGTTAGTCAAAAAAACAAAGTTTTTTTCAACACCAAAGATTTCGCGTCCAATCAATATCTTGCCGAAGCAAAATCATTGGACTCACCGAACCTAGTCATTGCCTTACGGGTGGTGAATGTATCAGAAACATCTTAGGTCGGTAAGGGGCAAGTTGCGTATTTTTAAAGATTTGTTTTTTTACCCTTCGAGTGGCCCTCAGATTAAGCCCAAAACTGCGGGAAAACCATCAATGTATCGACCGCGAATGCAGCTGAAAACGCACGATTAACGCGTTTGTTTCTTGAGTCTCAGGTCTGAGGATATTCGTTCGATACGTCCATCCGGCAACCAAAGAATCCACCGCCACTCTTTTTCCAATGACCCTTTTCAACTGAGCAAGGACGTTCGCAATATCGCAGTGAACCCTGAAGCACTTTGTGCTGCACTGAATGATTTGCTGCCCTTATTTATTGAAACAGAATGCTCGTTAGTGAACCCTCGACACTTGTCCCTCAGTTGACAATCAATCGCTCCAGAAATTGGCCCGCAAACGTATAGCTGATGGCAACCAACGTCACCAGCAAGATCCCCGAGAGCACAAAAACAATAATCAACTCTGCGACCTGCAACTGAAAAATGACGGTACGACTGCAACCCAAGCGAAACATGGTTTGCATTTCCCCCTCCCTCAGTCGCAGCGACAATGCGACAACCAAGGCCAGCAGCAAAGCGGTCGATATGCCGACCAGCGCCATGCTTGCATTGAACACTTGGGAAATCTGAAAGACTAGTCCCATCAACTGCCTAATGACATCTTTTGGCACAAGGATTTGAAACCGCTCCTCGGAGCCTTGATAACGCCCAATCAACAACGTTTCGGATTTTTCGTCGGGCGCAATCGCAATGATCGCCGACAAAGGAAACTCATCTCGATTCCCGTGAAAGTGAACCAAATGAGCGTTCTCGGCGCTGATTTCAAGAAACGGCAATACCGAAGAAAGGGCAACAATATTCTCATCGTCTTTCGATAGTATTTTCCCTTCGTCTTCGACCTTCGTCAGATCTTCATGGCCGTGCCCCAGGCCATCAATAACCCAGCTCGTATTCAAATCAACAAACACTGCCCGATCGTCCGCTGTCCCCTTCGGTTTCAATACGCCCACGATCTTTAATCGCAACGGGTAGAGCCCCGCGATATCGACCAAGTTATCGCGATCCGTCAATATTTTGTCGCCGACGCCCAATTTCGTTTGCTTGGCCACTTCACTGCCAATCACACATTCGCCGAGCATTGCGAAGGTCCGTCCTCCTTCAGCCAACCAAGTCTCGCGAAATTCTAAATAATCAAGCGTCGAACCTACGACCGCGAACCCCTTGGCCGTGTGCCGGCAATTGATCGGATAGGCCTTAGCCAATGCCGTTTCTCGAATCGCTTTGCATTCACCGTAAGGCACGGAGTCCTGCGGTGGCTCCGAAAAATACAGCGAATGCAGCGTCAGATCGACGCCACTGCCCTTCGGGCCAACCAACAATGGCGTCGACGCCGAGCGCTCACCAATTCGGTGATCGAACTCTCGCAACAAGATCCCCAATAAAATCGGCATGAACGCCGTCAGCGCGATGCAACCGACCAAAACCAATGTCTTCCATCGATGAAACACGACGTATTGCAAAGCTAGAAACATGCGATTGCTCAAGTGGCCACCTCGCTCTTGCGATACCCTGCAAAGTCGATCGTTTGATCAAATCCGTCCAGGATTCCTTCGTCGTGGGTGACGACCACTAGCCCCTGATTGAGCTCCTGAGTGTGCTCGAACAGGATGTCCAAAACGCGGCGTTTGTTGTCGCCATCGAGATTTCCCGTGGGCTCGTCAGCCAAGATCAAGCGTGGGCGGTTGACCAGCGCTCGGCAGATCGCAGTACGTTGCTGCTCGCCTTGTGACAGCTGGTGCGGAAACCGCCGACCTTTGTTTCCTAATCCTACCGATTCAAGCAACGACTGAGCTCGCTCGATGGCTGCCTCTTCTAATTTCAATGCGTTATTGATTCGAAACGGCAGCAACACATTGTCGAGCACCCGCAGGTACGGAATCAATTCAAATTGCTGAAAAACAAGGCCGATTTTCGATATTCGAAAGTCGCGTCGGGCGCGATCGGATAGGTGTTCCAAGTCGTGTTCTGCAACGACGATCCGTCCGGAATTGGGTACTGCGATACCGCAGAGCAGGTTCAGCAAAGTCGTTTTGCCACTACCGCTAGGACCTACAAAGGCAACTCGTTCGCCGTCCTTGATTTCCAACTGCTCAATGATCAACGCAAAATTCGAACGCGGGTATTCGAATCGTAAGTTGTGGACCTTGATCATCGGATGTGCACAGTACTTAGAGACAATGTTTAGATGTCGGAATGCCCGTTTGAATGAAAGAAAGCCCTTCAAGTTTCCAAAACGTCCTCTGGCCCTCAAGCCTATCCGAAGCGAGGACCAACCGTTTCGCGTGCCGTGCTAGAATCGGTGCCCTGGTTGCGGTCCGTTTTTTG
>JAHEAM010000545.1 GCA_024642765.1 Planctomycetaceae bacterium | reverse complement strand
TAAGAAATGGATCGGGCAAGTCGGTGGGAGTGTAGCTGACGATACGTTTGTCGAAATTTCGCCGTTTTATGCAGTCGACGAACGGCAGCTAATGGATTGCGATTTGAATGGCAAGTATTTTACGACTGATACTTTTTTGGCATAGAGCTCCTTGTGAGCAAAACTTGAACGGACTCGTGAGGATTAAATGTTACATGCGACGATAATGGCCGGCGGTTCTGGTACACGATTTTGGCCAGCCAGCCGGAAACTTCATCCCAAGCAATTATTAACGTTGGTTGGCGGTCGGTCGATGTTGCAGTCCACAGTCGATCGGTTGCAGGGGCTTGTTGCGAGCGAGAATATTCTCGTTGTGTCCAATGAGATTTTGGTCGAACAAACACTTGCCCAACTGCCGAACTTACCGAAAAGTTCGGTTATTGGTGAGCCAGCAAAGCGCGATACGGCACCTTGTGTTGCCCTCTCTGCGGCTCTTACTCTGGCTCGCGATCCAGAAGCCATCATTGCGGTCATGCCGGCTGATCACGTGATTTCGCCAACACAAAATTTCCAGGCAGCATTGTTGCACGCCAAAACGCTGGTTGAAGAAGATCCCCAACGGCTTGTTACGTTTGGAATCAAGCCCACCTACCCCGCAGAGGTGTTTGGCTACATTGAACGAGATGCTGAAGCGGCCATTAATGGGCCACACTCAAGTTTTTCGGTCAAACGCTTTCGCGAGAAGCCCGATGCGGCAACCGCGGAACAGTTCTTACAGACCGGAAATTTCTATTGGAACGCTGGTATCTTTGTGTGGAAGGCGCGAACGATTCTGGGTGCATTGCGGCAGTTTGAACCGGAAATTGCTGCACACGTTGATGTGATTGCCAGGGAGTGGAACAGTTCTCGTTGCGATGAAATCTTTCGACGGGAGTTCACTGCGATCAAAGGTAAGTCAATCGACTATGCGGTAATGGAGCGATATGAAAACGTGGTCGTCGTCGAAGCGCCCTTTCAATGGGACGACGTTGGAAATTGGACTTCACTTGAGAGGCTTAATCAGCCCGACCCAGATGGAAACACGATCCTTGCCGAGCACTTGGGTATTCGCACAACCGGCTCGATCGTCGTGGGCAGGCCAGGGCATATGATCGCGACCATTGGTGTCGACGATTTAATCATTGTGCAAACTGCCGACGCCACTTTGGTTGCCAAAAAATCAGACGAAGCTGCCGTCAAACAAATCGTAGAACTTATCGAAAAACAAAATGCAAATAAATTCCTTTGACGTGCCAATCGTGTGCCTTGTTGGAGTCCCGTGACTTGGCGAAATCACATTTTGTTTTCGCCAGCCAAAATAAGCGTTTGGGATATTTCAGAAAGCGAATCCCAAATCGGAATAAGGCCCACGTTAAGCTTCGGGTGTTTTCGTGATGCACTTCGCAAACAAAGTCGCAATAATCCTGTTTCATCAACGCAGTCATGCTTTGACGCGATTGGCTGAGCGTTTACAATCCCTGATATTACCGAGTTGTCCTACTCGGCGAAGAAATATAAGCCTCTCTGAAACTGAAATCGATCGTAACTCAAAACTGAATGTTAGGAAAGCGAGTAGAATGACTGAGGTGAAGCGTTTTGCCGCAAAAGTTTCACTTGGCGTATGTTTGTTTTTCTTGCGCTTCGATCAACCGCTTTGTTCAAATCAATTGCCCGATTCCGACCGGGGTAGTCAACAAGATACCATGCCCGAAAATTCACCCGAACCTGTCGGCTTTTTTAATTGGCGAACGCCAACGATGGGTGGGCAACAGTTCTGGACTGACGTTCAATTTCGAGCTGGCTGGAAGATTCAACACAATGTTGTAACAGGCCATTTTCGTTTGATCGACACTAACAACGTTCGCCATGCATGGGGCAACGAACTGCATTGCCAACAAGCCCTTGAGTCAATTGCCATAGAACAAGAGTTACCAGCCAACCAGGAACGCGTCATAGTCCTTTTGCATGGTCTGATTCGCACTCACAATTCAATGCGAGCGCTGAAGTCGTATTTGGAGAAAAACACTTCGGCCACAGTTGTCGATTTTGAATACGCCAGCACTCGAGGGCGAACGGCGGATCAAGCCGCCGCGTTACAGAAATTCATCGATAACCTCGGCGACCAAATTACAAAAATAGACTTCGTTGCACATAGCCTCGGCAATATTGTCGTCCGTCACTATTTGCATGATCTTGCTCAGCAACATAAAATTCCGTCAACAGCAGACGACGCTCCGATATTGCAACCTAGCCGCATTCCATTTGGTCGAATGGTTATGCTGGCTCCGCCGAATCAAGGTTCGCGGATGGCAAGTCTGATGAACAATAGCCTTCTTTTTAATAGCGTGGTAGGACCGACTGGCATTGAATTGGGCAAGGGTTGGTCCATTTTGGAGAAGTCCTTAGCGACTCCCGATTTCGAATTTGCAATTATTGCGGGCGGTCAAGAAAACGAGCGGATCATCGACAACTGGCTGTTGGCGGGACCCAACGATTTTACTGTTGGCGTCGAAGAAACAAAACTTGAAGGTGCGAAGGAATTTGAAACGATCCCCGTAAGCCACAGTTTCATTATTTCCAACCAGGCAGTTTTCAAGCAAGTTGTGAACTTTCTGGACAAAGGAACTTTGAATGCCGCAACAATCCTTTCATCCAACGATGATGAAAGTTTATTGCGGAGATAATATTCCAACACCGTGTATCTGAAATGACATCGAAATCCAAAAAGACATCATTGCCAATTCACGGAAGGCTGGTTGCGATTGACTTCGGGACTGTCCGGATCGGGATTGCGATTACAGATCCGGCGCAATCGCT
>JAHEAM010000544.1 GCA_024642765.1 Planctomycetaceae bacterium | reverse complement strand
ATCTATTTGCGAAACGATGGCAAGGCCGACCTCCGCATCGCAGCCTTCATCGACGCAATCGACAAAATCGCACTCTGCTATACGGATATGGGGATTTTCCCATAGAAATCAGCCGATTCCAATTTATTAAATACAAAGATCTCCTCGCGCTCGGCAAGGAGATCTTTGAGCAACTGTCAGATCTTGAATGATTCTGAATTACAAACGTGTTAGTTTCAAGTCTCCCGCGTTCATTGATAGAGCTGTTAAGACAGTTTCGGGTTTGCTTTCAGTACCGGCGACGGTTGCGGTTGTTAGTACAGGGTTGAACTTTATGAAATCACGGCGAGAAATTTTCTCACGCAAGGCTCGTCGGTTTACAGTTCGCGAACTTTTTCCAGTTCCTTTTTAAAACAGACTAGTATTAGCCGAGAAAAAAGTGATTTTGCAAAACAGGATCTGAATCCGGCTATCGATTTGTTTGAGTGGACATCGGCATGATGTTGGACATCGTACTGACCCTGCTGTAAAGCGAATCAATGCCTCTTCGCAAAACCCATGCTCTTTCGCGCAGAGCATGCGTCTTGCGAGCATTTTCCATTATCTGCGAGATCATCGACATCGTATGTGGATCTGCGCCATCGATTCCAGCCGAATTGATAGCCTCCATGGTCTGCATGTAAATGTCACAACATTGACCGTGGTCTCCCGAGTTGAACACGGGAACTGCCGTATTGATCGAATTGGTTAATGTGTTCATGACTTCCGCTCGAGACATGGTTTCAGGCAAAAGAACCGAGTCGATCACATGGATGACACCGTTGGAGCAATCGATGTTTTTTGCTGCTACTCGGGCGCCGTTGACCCGAATGCCATCGGTAAAAAAGTTAATTTCAACGCTTCGGCCTAACAACGTTTGAGCGCGGACGGCCTTTAACGCATCGTTGTCATAGACTCGTCCTGAGACCACGTGGTACTTCAGTATATCAATCAATTTACGTTTGTTTTCAGGGAGCAATAGGGACTCGACTGTTCCCGCTGGCAACGCCGCAAAAGCGTCGTCACTCGGAGCAAAAACAGTGAACGGGCCTTTGCCGGAAAGTACATCTCCCAAGCCTGCCGCTCCCACAGCGGCTAGAAGTGTATTGAATTGCCCAACGGCATTGGCAGTTGCTGGGATCGTTTCCAGGTTCGGTAACAAAACCGAATCGATGACGTGTATGACGCCATTCGAGCATTGGATGTCTGTGGCGACAAAGGTTGAGTCACCCACTTTCGGCACGTCGCCGCGCAGATCAATTGGCAGACGCTGTCCGTTAACTGTTGTTGCCGCGTTCAATTCGTAGGCGTCGCGAGCGGCCACACGGCCTGCCACAACATGGAACGTTAACAATTGACTCAATTTCTCTTTGTTTTCTGGTTGCAATAAACTCTGAAGCAACGCCGGGTCGAGTTTGGCAAAAGCCTCATCGGTTGGTGCGAAGACTGTGAACTGAGCATGGCCATTGAGAGTATCGACAAGGTCTGCGGCTTTTAAGGCGGTCACTAAATTAGTGAAATTCCCTGCAGCGACCGCTGTCTCGACAATCGTCTTCTGCTGTGCGCTAGCGACCATGGAGAAAAAGAGAGTGCCAATAACTGTGATTGCTAAAAAAACTTGTTTCATTTCAATAATCCGCTAAAAAAGGGCCAACTAAAACAACTCGCAGTGTGAGTAACCGTACTAAAGAAACAACGGTTCACCAATTTTTTGAAGTAACTTTGCAAAGTGCCGAAATTAACGAGCAGGGAAAGAAGAATTGGGCGAAAAGTGAATCAACCGAATAACATTGCTCCGGTTTGGCCGAGCACCGATCAATCCAAACAAAATAGCGAAAACTGGGATTTCAATCACACGAAGAAGTGCGATTGCCATCAGCGGCAGTTCACCTAATCGATTTTTTCTTTCCGCGTTGGAGTTCTGCAGCGAAAACCTATAGTTATCAAGTTATGCAGTTACTCGCAGCACCTCTGAGCGAATGTTCATCAGCTGAAATTCGTTTCGCATGATGTGTTTTCCATCAATTTCAATGCTGGCTGAAAACTCAAACATATCTGCGACGTGGTGGTTCAATCTGACATTGACAACCAGGCGATCCCCCGGTCGCGCAAAGCCTTTGAATCGCGCTCGCTGCATCTTCACTAGCACTCCCAACGCATATTGATTATGGAACGGATCGTCGGTGACGAATTCCTTCATAGGATTGTAACGGGCAGCAATCAAAATTCCTGCAGACTGGGTCGTCAACTCCTGCATCATCGCGCCAGGAAATACTGGCGCCCCAGGGAAGTGCCCCTTAATGAAGAACTCGTTACCCGATACAGTCCGTTCAGTGGCAATCGCAGTACTCTCGATTACAACGATTTTTTCAACCAGGAGGTAAGGAGCACGGTGATGAAGGTAATCTTCTACTCTGTCGAAATTGTGTTCGTAATAATGATTCATCGACATTTTTTTCTTTGGTTGTCATTCTAAACACGGGTTTGCAAGCCAACCGAAAATTCAGTCAGCGAATAACTGGCTAAGAAAAAAAGCGCAGGGAGGCTGTTTTTTCAGCCGGAATGGGAAAGTCTGAAGACGAAAAAGTGCCAGAAGAAGGAAAGATGTTTTGCACGAATGGCGTATTTACAGTGAATTGCGTAATCTCTTTGCTGCGGACCGTGCAGCCAAAGTAGTGATTCCCAAAACGAATTGAAAATGCAAGGAATCGATTTTTGAACGCCCCCAACTCCTTGGAATGCAAATCTCGATTTGAAAATCGAACGAGTCACTGAGGTTTTGTTGGCATAAACGATTTCAATCGTTGTTCCCATTCCA
>JAHEAM010000543.1 GCA_024642765.1 Planctomycetaceae bacterium | reverse complement strand
ATCATCGAACTGATTTCGTCCGTGTACACGGAGTACGGCGAAAAAATGTGTTTGGAAAAATCCGACAAAGACCTCTTGGATATCGCAAACTATTACTTCAACAAGGGCGGCATGTTTTGGGTTCTGGCCGATGCCAATACGATCTTTGGAACGCACGCTGCCCATCTTAGCTACGGCGACCCCTGCGTGTGCACCTTTCGGCGATTGTACTTGGACGCTTCTCTTCGAGGTACCGATTGGGGCCGTCAATTGATGCAAGTCACCATCGACTGGGCGCGAAACCAACCTGATTTTCGCCGAATTGAATTTTGGTCAGATACTCGCTTTGAACGAGCTCATCATTTCTTCGCCAAATTTGGATTTGAGAGAACGTCGGATATTCGCACGGTGACTGATGGCTACGAGCCCTATCAGGAATATTTTTTTCGACTAGAGATTTGATTGGCGATCGTAGTTTTGTTATTTCATCAACTGCCAAGCAACGACTGTGAACCCCAGCGGAATAAGCCAAAACGCGAACCAATGCAACTTACCGGCACTGAGCAACCGCACCAACAGAGCCAACGAGACAAGCCCGACGACAAACGAAACTCCAATACCCAACAAGGCCTGTTCGATTGGCATATAAAACCCCTTGGTCTTCACAATCTGCAGCAACATTGCACCACCAATCACCGGGATCGCCAAGAGGAAAGAAAACGTTGCAGCTGCCTCGCGGCGTAGCCCCAGCATCACGCCTGTCGCGATTGTTGCTCCGCTCCGGCTAATGCCTGGCAAGATCGCGAATGCTTGTGCCATTCCGATTGCGAACGCTTTCGACAGCGAGATTTCGGTAAATTCTTCGCCTGCGGAATCTCGAGTTTTGGCTAGACCTAAGAGCAACAGTCCTGTTATTGGAAACATAAGTCCGACCAATAACGTACTCTCGAGAATCCACTCAAATTTCAACTTAACAACAAGGCCCACAACGGCCGCAGGAATTGAGCCGACGACCAATAGTCCAATTGCTCGTTGATCTTTCGTTAGCAATCCGAGAATCCGGCGCCAATAGAAAACCAAAATCGAAAGCAGCGTTCCAAAATGCAAAACGATATTCAGCTCTGCACCTTCGCCAAACTTTCCTAAGAGCTCTTCGACAACAACCAAGTGGCCAGAGGAACTAATCGGTAAAAATTCCGCGATCCCCTGCAGCACGCTGAGAATCAATATTTTGACGTTTTCAGAAAGATGATCCATCGTCGGCGGTCTGCACCCATTGGTAATGAAACAAACCAACATCATAGTTTAGGAACACTATTTGCTCGACCCCGAAAGCCACGGACTGCCCCCAAGCTCAGAAGAATCTTACGATAACAGACGATAAACGGTATAATCGGAATCCTATTAAGAGTCCGTCGCGAGTATCGACAATTTAAAAAATAACTCACTAACTAAAATGACCAAGGAAATCTTCTGTGATTGCCAATGTTCCACGAACGATGTTTGAAAAAATTTGGGAGCAGCACACTGTTTACCACCCGTCTGAAAATCAAACGCTGTTGTACATCGATTTGCATCTAGTGCACGAAGTCACAAGTCCGCAAGCGTTCGAAGGTTTGCGGCTGGCCAACCGCAAAGTCCGAAGACCCGAACTAACCATTGCGACGCCGGACCATAACGTCCCAACGACCGATCGCAGCCTACCGATTGCCGACCCCATATCACGTCAACAAGTCGAAACACTTCGCACGAATTGTCGTGAATTCGGAGTTCGCCTTTATGACTTGGACAGCATCAACCAAGGCATCGTACATGTGATTGGTCCAGAACTAGGTTTAACTCAACCTGGCAACACAATTGTTTGCGGCGATTCACACACAGCCACACATGGTGCATTTGGTGCATTGGCCTTCGGCATCGGAACATCTGAGGTCGAACATGTCTTGGCGACACAGACACTGATCCAATCGAAGCCCAAGACCTACGAACTTCGAGTCGACGGCAACCTTGCCAAAGGCGTTACGGCGAAAGACTTGATTTTGTACCTGATTGGGAAACTAACGACTTCGGGTGGCACGGGCTATGTCCTTGAGTACACGGGTTCGGCGATTCGAAATCTTTCGATCGAACAGCGAATGACAATTTGTAACATGTCGATCGAAGCCGGTGCTCGCGCTGGAATGATTGCTCCCGATGAAAAAACTTATGATTATTTGCGAGGGCGTGAGTTCGCACCGCGAGACTTCGAGGCCGCGGTTGCCAAATGGAAAATGTTACCGACGGACGAAGGCGCAAAATACGATCGCTGTCAAATCTTTGATGCCAAAGACATTGCTCCCCAAGTGACTTGGGGTACCAACCCTGGCCAAGTGATCTCGATTGATGAACCCGTACCAACACCAGCTAATTTTTTGGACCCCGTTGATCGTCAATCTGCCGAATCGGCACTCAAATACATGGACCTCAAGGCGGGACAGATGTTGACTGACGTCACTGTTGACAGAGTCTTCATCGGCTCATGCACTAACTCACGAATCGAAGATCTGCGCGAGGCAGCCTCTGCAGTCAAAGGCAAAAAAATCAGCCCGCACGTCGACGCAATGGTGGTTCCAGGCAGCGGTTTGATCAAGAAGCAAGCCGAAGAGGAAGGGCTCGATAGAGTTTTCCTGGAGGCAGGTTTTGAATGGCGCGAGGCGGGCTGTAGCATGTGTCTGGGGATGAACCCCGATCAAATCTCCGCAGGACAGCGCTGTGCTTCGACCAGCAATCGAAACTTCGAAGGTCGCCAAGGCCGCGGTGGACGAACCCACCTTGTCTCGCCAACGATGGCCGCCGCTGCCGCAATCGCTGGCAAATT
>JAHEAM010000542.1 GCA_024642765.1 Planctomycetaceae bacterium | reverse complement strand
AAAATGCCGACTCCATTTTTGCTGAAATATTTAACGCAGGTCCGACACGGGCTTATTGGAGTTCCAGGAATTCCAAGTTTTAAAGGTGCGCTAATACAAGCCCGACGCGCAAGCGAGTGAGTGAGTGAGTGAGTGAGTGAAACAGCATTCGCGGTTCATGAACGATTGGTTATAAATTCCACCCGCGAGAGCCACTCACACAACTTGCATTTTGTCATGGACCAGGGCCAAAAGTGCGTCGCTATTTCCGTTCAAAAAAAAAGGATTCCTTGCGTCGTCCACGGTCGAACTTGTTTACGGTTTCTCGATTTGAGGCGAATCCGTGGAAAGCACTGATGTGAAATAGCTCTTGGTTACGCGGTCAATGTAATCCGGATTCATATCGAGCGGCAGATCGTGGTAGTTGCAAAAATTTCTGATCTGCATCAACAAGTCTCGCGGTTGACAGCGGCGTAAACGTCGATTCCGCGGCGCAAAATGTTGTTCCAAGAGATGATTAACGGCAGAAGGGACGTATTCGAAATCCATTTTTTCACAATAGATTTTGAACAAATCATGGAATTCTTCCACCGAGGGGTCTTGGACATTGATTTTGTATGGGATGCGTCGTAGAAACGCTTCATCGACTAATTGCGTTGGTTCCAAATTTGTTGAAAAAATGATCAACTGTTCAAAAGGCACCTTGATCTTTTTGCCAGTTGATAGGGTCAAAAAATCAAAACGATTCTCAAGTGGAACTATCCATCGGTTCAATAACTCTCGAGGCTCGACACGCTGGCGACCAAAGTCATCGATCAACAAAGTACCGCAGTTGCTCTTGAGCTGAAGTGGCGCCTCACTGACCTTGCTATTGGGATCGAAACGAATTTCTAAGGAGTCCATCGTCAATTCGCCGCCGACCATTACTGTTGGGCGTTTGACTCGCACCCAGCGACGATCATGGCTTGAGATATCGATCGAGCTTTCGCTTTCATGATGCGAGATCGTGTGGTAGGCAGCATCAAATAGCTTGATAATCTGACCATCTTCGTAGATCGCATAAGGAATCCATACGTCTTGGCCGAAACACTGCGTAATCCGTTGAGCCAAGGTTGTCTTGCCGTTGCCAGGCTCGCCGTACAAGAACATGCCGGCACCTGAATTGATTGCAGGCCCCAAATCGTCAAAAAGCTGTTCATCAATACAAATATCATTGAACGCTTTGCGCAACTGGCTTTCTTTAGGGTTTTCGTTCCGAATCGACTGGGCTTCAACGGACAATACGTATTCCATCAGGGGAACCGGAGCCGGGCCAACGTAGGAACAAGTTTTCATTGCCAATTGTGCACGGTCTCGCCCCGCATCGGTCAACATATAGTAGTAGTCGTTCAATGGAGCCGAACCATGATGGGCGATGACTTGTCGAGCCCGCAGACTCTGCACAACATCCTCAAGCACGGTAAAAGAAAAACACAAATCATTGGCAAGCTGCCGTCCACTACTTTGCCCCACCACCAAAAGTCTTTTGATTAGCAGCGACTCAATGAGACTCAAGGGAATTCCAGAATCCGTCACAGACGTTGGCTCACTCGGCCGATACGTCTCGTCCATCATGATGGCCGCGAGCAGACTATTTCCTAAGCCATTACCTTCGATGCTCATTTTTTACCTGTCTACTTATTCATCTAGTAAATCTTCGTTTCGACCCTTTGCTTTTAGAAATTGAGATCCAAAAGCAATAGACGCTGCGAAGGAACTTAGCTTGCGAACACCAAACAAGTGACGCTTTTTCCAGAATTTTCACGCCACAGATTTGTTAAACAGAACAACCCGCACAACCTGTCTTTTCGCTTTATTGGGAAAAAGTTCAGAATCTCGCTTGCTCGTCGTCTTCTCAAAGCTATCTAATTTCGTGGTTAATTTCTTTCCAGAATTTTTTGAATCTCACCATGTCCTTAAAACAACTCGAAACAAACAGCCAAATCAGCGGTAAATGGTTGCTCGTTGGGCAGGTTTCCAATAGTGAACCCCTGCGCCAAGTGTCGATCAACACATCCAAGTTCACGATTGGTAGAAGTATCAATGCGCACCTGACGCTGCCGGTCTCCAGTATTTCAGGCAGGCATGCTGAGCTGAGTGTTGTGAAAGACGAGCTGTACCTTGAAGATCTCGGCAGCACAAACGGAACATACGTTAACGGCAACAAAGTCATTGGTACCATCAAGTTGGTTCCAAACGACTTGATTCAATTCGCAACCATCATTTTCCGCGTCGGCAGGAACGATCAAGTTTCCGTACACAACACCGTTCAAGAAGATTCTGGCGACCGAGCCCTAGCGATGATTCAGTTTGACCGCTTGGTCAACGATGGCAATTTGTTCCCGTACTTTCAACCTATCGTCATGTTGAAAGACATGGTTCCATTCGGCTATGAGGTTTTGGGACGAAGCCGTTTATTTGGACTGCAAATGCCAATGCAAATGTTCCACGCTGCTTCGCAACTAGACCTCGAAGCGGACTTGAGCGAGGTTTTTCGTGCGCGAGGCGTTGAGGTGGGCAACCGATTCGGTAGCGACACCAATCTTTTCCTCAACACACATCCCAAAGAATTGGGTCACCAACGCCTCACCGAATCGTTGCATAAACTGCGCAGTATTTGCCCAGACCAGAAAATCACACTGGAGATTCATGAAGCCGCTGTGACCGACTTGGGCATGATGCTTGAATTGAGTTGCGTACTAAAAGCCCTGAATATCAAGTTGGCTTTCGATGACTTCGGTGTTGGGCAAGCTCGTTTGGTCGAACTTGCTGAGATTCGACCTGATTACTTGAAGTTCGACATGCAACTTACTCAAAATATCAAC
>JAHEAM010000093.1 GCA_024642765.1 Planctomycetaceae bacterium | reverse complement strand
AATTCTTGATTATCAATTATTAGCTTAGTTTTGAGAATGCTTGCGATTGAAATCAGCTTCATAAACACCCTGAAGTTATCACCCCTTAGTTGCCCGCTATCGTTGAGTTGCAGCAAAAAACCAGCTCAATTTTGTTTGAATTTACAGCCATTATGGAGCCTAGTCCGTTGTCTTTTGCACCAAACCCGACAATTCAAGAACTTGAGCAGCGCGAGTTTGGCGCAATCCAGAATGGAAAGAAAACGCGGCGTATTTGGATGCTGTTACCCGTTTATAACGAAGGTCAAGCGATCATCGATTTAATTCATCGAACAGTTGAGACGTCGGATGCAATAAATGGCGACCTGACGATGGTGATCGTCGATGATGGCAGTTCGGATGAAGCACCTGCAGAAATCGCGCGACTTGCCAATATTTTTCCAATTCAACTTTTGACGAACAATCCAAACCGCGGCCTTGGCAAGACAATGGCCCGAGGTATGAACTATATCCTCGAATTGGCAAAGGCTGATGATGTGATTGTGACAATGGATGGAGATAACACGCATCCGCCCGAATCGATTCCAAAGATGTTGGAATTGATCGACCTTGGCAATGATGTGGTGATTGCGTCTCGTTTTCAACGCGGTGCGACAATCGAGGGCCTTGAATCGAGTCGCGAATACTTGAGTCAAGTTGGTCGGTATTTGTTTCGAATTTTTGCACCAATGAAAAACGTCAAGGATTACACTTGTGGCTTTCGTGCGTTTCGCGCAAGTGCGTTGCACCGCGCCGCGGCTCTGTGGGGTGAGCGTTTCATGACCGAAACTGGGTTTACCGTGACTGCAGATATCTTACTGAAATTACGTCTACTAAAAGTCGACTGCGCCGAAATCCCCTTGACGTTGCAATACCAAAATAAAACGAGCCCAAGTAAAATGAAGGTTGTGAAAACGACACTTCAAACTCTGACGCTTTTGTTGCGTCATCAATTTCAACGCATTTAATTTCAACGCATTTAATTTCCGCGATTGTAACTTGGTTTTGTGCGGTTTCGTTCTCGATTCTACTGGCTGACATTGATCGCGAATTGGTCTTGTCACACTAATTCTCATTCCTCACCCCTTTTCGCTTTCTTGCTGTGCCCATGAAAAAAAATGTTTGTGTTGTTGGCGGCGGAATGATGGGACTGACTGTCGCATTGCGAATGGCTGAGGCAGGCTATCAAGTCTCGGTGCTTGAAGCCGCGCCCAGTTTTGGCGGCTTGGTGAGCGCCTGGCGACTTGGTACGACCACTTGGGATCGCTTCTATCATGTGATTTTACTTTCGGACCTTGCGCTGCGAAAAGTCCTTCGGGAACTCGACCTGGAAAAGGAAATTCGTTGGGTCGAAACAAAAACAGGTTTCTACTCAGGTGGAAAATTCTATTCGATGTCTAATTCGATCGAGTTCTTGAAATTCCCACTTTTGAACTTGTATCAAAAGGTACGATTGGGTGGGACAATCTTTTTCGGTTCGAAACTCAAAAATTGGAAGAAGCTTGAAAAAATACCAGTTGAAAAATGGCTGAGGAAATGGTCTGGCAACTCGACATTCAACAAGATTTGGCGGCCATTGTTGAAGGCCAAACTGGGAGACGCGTATCAACGCGTTTCTGCGGCTTTTATTTGGTCGTACATCACTCGGATGTATCGAGCTAGAAACAGCGGTCTCAAGAAAGAGATGTTTGGTTATGTGCCTGGTGGCTATGCAAAAATCCTGGAGACCTTTCTGAATCGTCTGGAATCTTTGGGCGTTGAATTGCAAGCAGATGCAGCCATTGATCAGATCGTTCGTGAGTCGGATGGCATTCTCAAAATCACGCAAAAGAATGGACAGGTAAAACACTTTGATCGGGTTGTGGTTACGACGCCCTCGCCCACGATTGCTGGTATGTTGCCGCAACTGCCAGACCACGAAAGTAAACTCTATGAGCAGTGTGACTATTTGGGTGTTATTTGTTCGTCGGTACTGCTTTCAAAACCCCTTTGCCCTTACTATGTGACAAATATCACTGATGAGTGGGTGCCGCTGACCGGAATCGTTAATATTTCTGCCATCATCGATCCAGCTGAATTTGACGGTCTGCATTTGGTTTACCTACCGAAGTATGTTTTGGCCAAAGACGATATGGCATTTGCTGAAACGGACAAAGTATTGCAAGAACGCTTGACCGAAGTGCTGGAAAAAATGTATCCGGACTTTCACCGTGATCAAATTTTGGCGTTTGAAACGGCACGCGCTCGCAACGTAATGGCACTGCCTACGTTAGAGTATTCCGAGCACTTGCCGCCTGCCAAAACCGGAGTCGAAGGCGTGTATGTTGTAAATTCTGCTCAAATTACCAAAGGCAACTTGAACGTGAATGAAACCATCGAGGTCGCGGAAGAATCGATTCCTTGGTTGAGCAAAATCTAAGAACTAGCTTGCGACATTTTGTCTGTCGAATGGGAGCAAACCCGATTTCTGATTAACCTAGGCCCAGGTAGACGAATCGTCTTTTCGCGCAATTAGGTAGTAATTGGCATACTCTTGATTGAAAACCGCGCGAAGTTAATCGTCTCACTACGGTGGACTTGAGCCCGACAATTTGCTTTTTATGGAAGCGATTTTGACTTTAGCTCATAACACGGGCTTGAAAAATAGTTTGATTCTATTCAAACTGTTCTCGAATTCTCGCCGTTCAGTGAAGTTCGTCCTTAGATTACCAAACCCCTTTGTGTCGATTCGGAAACAAAGGAATCGATGAATTTCGAACGCAAAGAATGGTGTTTTCGACACGGCTTTTGGGTGAGTACAGGATGTGGACTTCAACATTGTTCCAACAGATGAAAACGAAAAACAAGGGTGCTTTGTGATGGTTTCTGGAAAAGGTCGTTTTGTAAGGTCTCAGGCAATATGGATATGCCTAGTGTTATTTACCTTTCTTTGTCCGCGGCTTTCGGTCGCTTCCACACACTATTCAGCGACGCTTCAAGAATCGACCGTTGAAACGGTGGCTCAAAGTGCTGTAGACGATACGGTTGGTCGCACGTCATCAGAAGTTGTAAATCTTTCGACTTCAGGTAGCCCAGCAGAGTATGTTTATTGGGCATTGCTTCTTGCTGCGTCCATTTCAGCTTTGGTTTTCGCAAGAAAATTTTATGTAACCATGATGAAATCTGATCCTGGCAATGAACGCATGATCGAGATTGCTGGATTCGTAAAGAACGGTGCGGGCGCTTACCTGCGGCAGCAATATGTTGTGGTTGCGGGATTCATGTTCGTTGTTTTTCTGTTGTTGCTGTGGGCTGCCTATGCGGAAGTTCAAGAAAAGTACGTTCCTTTTGCGTTTTTGACGGGTGGATTTTGGTCTGGCTTTGCCGGTTTTTTAGGAATGAAGACTGCGACAAATGCTAGTAGTCGAACGGCTGCGGGTGCAATGAATTCGCTAAACGATGGCCTGCAAGTTGCATTTCGCAGCGGAGCTGTAATGGGCCTCAGCGTTGTAGGACTTGGCCTCCTGGACATGGCTATCTGGTATGGGATTTTGCGATTGTATCTTGGATTGGATTTGAACACTGTAACCGTGACAATGCTTTGCTCGTTGATGGGAGCCAGCAGCCAAGCACTGTTTGCTCGCGTCGGCGGTGGGATTTTTACGAAGGCGGCAGACGTCGGAGCCGACTTAGTTGGAAAGGTTGAAAAGGGAATTCCAGAAGACGATCCGCGCAACCCGGCAACCATTGCTGACAATGTAGGCGATAACGTTGGTGACGTGGCCGGAATGGGGGCTGACCTTTACGAATCTTATTGCGGATCGATCCTAGCCTCCGCGGCTTTGGGCGTTGCAGCGATGACAACGATCGGTTCCGATGACTTGCGTCTTCCAGCTTTGTTCTTGCCAATCATGATCGCCGCCTTGGGTGTCGCGATGAGCATTTCATGTATTTTCCTTGTCAAATCTAGCGACGATACAAGTCAAAAGGCGTTGTTAAAGGTATTGGCCAAGGGCATTGATACTTCCATGATCGCCGTGCTTGTATTGAGTTGGGGCGTGACCTATCTGATGCTAGGCGCAGAACACGTTATGATTGCAGCGAGTATCACTACCGGGTTGGCGGCTGGTTGGGCAATCGGAAAATGGACCGAGTATGTCACAAGTGACGAATACAAACCGACACAAAAACTTGCTGAGCAAGCATTGACTGGTCCCGCAACAGTGATCATTGCGGGTATCGCCGACGGTATGAAAAGCGTTTGGTTTCCAGTCGCCGTCGTCTGCATCGGCATGCTGCTCGCATTTGGTTTTGCAAACGGATTTCGATTCGATGACGTCGAGTATTTCACTCTCGGTCTTTACGGTGTTGGGATCGCTGCGGTGGGTATGCTGAGCACGCTGGGTATTACTTTGGCGACAGACGCTTATGGTCCAATTGCTGACAATGCCGGTGGTAACGCCGAGATGAGCAAATTGCCACCCGTAGTTCGCGAACGTACCGACGCGCTCGACAGTTTAGGAAACACGACTGCAGCGACTGGAAAAGGTTTTGCGATTGGATCCGCAGCATTGACAGCTCTTGCGCTGTTGGCGGCGTACGTTGAACAAGTCCGAACAGGATTCGAACGCTGGGCTAGGACTGATTCTGTCGTTGTTCAGGCCAACACGTTTTACAAGATCTCTGACAAGTTCATTGTTATGAAAACACCAGAGGCGATGAACAAGGAAGCGGATGACAGAACCCTTAAGCGCGGATCGATTGGGTACTTGGTTATGCCGGCTTTTTTACGTGACAAAGAAATCAAGTCTACTTGGTCAAACCTCAAAAAAGGCGATGTCGTGCCAGCAACGATTTTGGCCGTTGATGATTCCAATGCCAAGGGACGAGAGGTCCGTTTTGGCGGTGAAAAGTTGATTAACGTTTCACGCGCTTCGTTATCTGATTTCGCGACCTTCTATGATGCAACTGTCTTGAATCCTCGAGTTTTGATTGGAATTTTTATCGGCTGTATGGCCACATTTGTGTTCTGTGCGATGACGATGCAAGCTGTCGGTCGTGCGGCTCAAGGGATGGTGAACGAGGTTCGCCGCCAATTTAAGGAAAAACCTGGAATCATGGACGGTTCGGAACTACCAGACTACGCATCGCCTGTCGCGATCAGTACCAAAGCGGCACAGAGAGAAATGATTATGCCGTCGTTGCTCGGATTGTTAACTCCAGTCGCAACAGGCTGGTTGCTCGGAGTTGGTGGAGTACTCGGCTTGCTCGTTGGAGCGTTGACCTGCGGTTTCTGCTTGGCGATTTATATGTCGAACAGTGGTGGTGCCTGGGATAACGCGAAGAAGTACATTGAAACGGGTAAGCATGGTGGAAAAGGCAAAGATGCTCACAAGGCGGCAGTTGTTGGCGATACGGTTGGCGATCCGTTCAAAGACACCTCTGGCCCAAGCTTGAATATTTTGATCAAGTTAATGAGTATGGTCAGCGTGGTAGCAGCAGGTTTTGTCGTGCGATACGCGATGGACCAATTGGGGTTGTTTTAACAGGTGACCACAAATGAATTTCAAAAAACGACTGGTGTGATTCAGTCGTTTTTTTATGCGCGCTGCTTACCGAAAAAATGATAAGGAAACTGAATCTGAGCCTCGACGCTTACGTATTATTCGACATCGACGGCACTTTGGTGCGATCAAAAAACAACGGGCAATCGCCAATCGCTTTGGCTTGCGCCGAGGTTTTTGGAATTCATTCATTGCCCGACATAGAGCTAGGCGGACGAACCGATTTTGCCATTTTTCGCGAAATGTTCGAGCGACTCAATTTGAATTTCGAAACGGATCGTTTGGCATTCGAATCGTCTTACTATTCTCACTTGGAAACACACTGGAGTAGCGGCCACTTCGAAAAGCTTCCAAAAACCGATGAACTTCTTTTGGCTTTGAAAGAGAGTTGCTTCCGTCTAGGCTTGTTGACCGGGAACTCCGAACAGGCTGCGCGGATCAAACTCGCGGCTGCAAACCAATTGAACCATTTTGAGTTTGGTGGGTACGGGCGTGATACTGAATGTCGCAATGAATTGGCGATATCTGTCGTCAGGGAGAGGCATAAACTTAATCCGAGCAGTGTCTCGGAATCGAAATGGATTGTCGTTGGCGACACACCCGCAGATATCGCATGCGCTAGGGCAATTGGTGCAAACGTGGTCGCTGTCGCTACAGGATGCTTCACAATGCAAGAGTTAGCAGTTTTTAAACCAGACTTTTTGCTATCGGATTTTAACGATACGGCACTCGTTTTGGCCAAAATCCGCCAACTAATGGCTGATTCACCGCCCCAAACAACTCAACGCTCCAAACCATCGTAAACACGCCATTTTGCGCATCTTGAGAATTAGGGCAACCCAGTTATAGTAATGAATTGCAGTATTAAGAGTGGGTTAACTGGTTTGGATCGAGAATTATCAGCGATTTTCTCTGATTGAACTAAGGGCCAGAAATACGATTTTCGGATCGTTGTTTGTAAGTTTCCAGCCGTTCAAATAATTGGCAACTAGGTAAATCGCCCGATCCACCTAGTCCTACCCGTGAACAAGTGACGTCATCAGACCATGACGTGATTAGTTTTTACTTTTATTGCGAGTTCTTCTACAACCAAGACTTTGCAACTTTATGATCACAAAACTCAATCGCCGCGACAGCTCCCCCAAGTGGGCGTTTGGTTATTTTTGGCGCAAGTCAAAAAACAACTCTTATGCAGATATTCAATCTGCAATGCAATTTGATTTACTCATCCGCAAGGAAATCAGTCGATGCCTTCGCCGGCCTGGCAAACATTATTTTGGATTGATTCAAACATCGCTTGGAGCTGATCAACTTTCTGAACCGGCTGTTGTCAATTGGATGATCGATGTTATGAAACGATGCCGCATTACCGATGAGCTTGGTGTCTGGAATGCACAGTTGACCATGTTGGTTCCAGAAACGGATTCGGATGGAACACTCATTGTTGCAAACCAATTGGTGGCGATGGGAAAATCGCTTGGTCTTCAAATCGATACAAATGTTTTCATGTTTCCTGAAGACGATTCTGTAATGCAAATCTTCGGATCAGGAAATCAAGCTCGCCCAGAAGATCTGCCCTTGAACAACGAATTGGAACCAGTCACCGTAAGTGAATCCAAAAACGTAGATTTCCGAATCGATCAAACTCACAATTCCGAATTGTCAGCGATTCGTGCAACAGCTAAGCGCCTTGGCAAGCAGAATACATTGAATGATCTACCGACACCGTTATGGAAACGGGCACTTGATTTTTTCGGCGCATCTGTTGGGCTGGTTGGATTTGTGCCCACCTACTTGTTGGTCGCTACCTTGATCAAACTCGATTCAAAGGGGCCGGTAATGTTTAGCCAATGGCGCGAAGGCAAAAATGGTCGTCTGTTTCGCATCTATAAGTTCCGCACAATGACAGCAGATGCAGATACCCAGAAGGCAATTTTGCGTTTGAATAGTGAACAAGACGGGCCCGCCTTCAAAATTGAAAATGACCCACGAATTACTCGAGTTGGCTACTACCTGCGAAAAACCTGCATTGATGAAGTCCCGCAGATCATCAATGTTTTGCGAGGTGAAATGTCACTTGTTGGACCACGGCCGTTGCCAGTCGATGAATCCCAAGACTGTCGGATGTGGCACCGCCAACGGCTATCCGTCCTGCCTGGTTTGACATGCATTTGGCAGGTAATTGGCGGGAGAAAAGTCACTTTTGAAGAATGGATGCGGATGGATCTTGAGTACATTCGCAAACGAAGCTTAGGCTTAGACCTGAAACTACTCGTATTGACATTGCTTAAAGTCGTGCGTTACCGCGGATCTGTATAGGCTTTGCGATTGACCTACCTCAACCCCTTCGCTGGTATGTTCCATGGGTTTCTCTCGACATATTTAGAAGAGCCGGTCCAAGATTCGATCGCAATCCTGGGTCCTCTTTAAACTGTAAATTTCTGCTACGCCTGAACTTGATGCTCTTCGCGATTTTAAACCCGACGATAACACGCGTCAGATTCTGGTCTGCGAAGGTGCAAGCATCGGAGCAGGTGCCATCATTGGCTGCGATTTGACGTTTGGGCAATTCACGATGAACGGAATGGGATCGGTAGGAACCAAGAGTGTTCCAGCGTTTCACTTTGTTGTCGGAAATCCTACTCGGAAGTTGGCAGTCGTTTGTTGATGCGGACCGCCTATTATTCGTATCCACGAATTATTCGAAGCTGGTGAATTCATATGTAAGACTTGCAATCGACGCTATTTTGTCTCGGCAGATCCAACAATTATCGAGCTTTGAAAAGAAGATTACAAATTCCTAGACTAAGAACATTCGGAAATGAACGCAGTGAAATCGAATCGACCAATAGCCAGCCTTTCCCTTGACCTAGACAACAAATGGTCTTACCTAAAAACGCGCGGCGACGAGAGCTGGTTGACTCTGCCAACCTACCTAGATTTAGTTGTGCCGAGAATACTCGAGGCACATCAAAAATTTGGCTTGAAGATCACGGTATTCATTGTTGGAATGGATGCGGAGCAACCCGAAAATTTCCAAGCAATCAAGTCGATTGCTGACGCAGGTCATGAAATAGGTAACCATAGCTACAAACACGAGCCTTGGTTGCATTTGTATTCACGGGACGAAGTGGTTACCGAATTTTCTAAAACCGAAGACGCGCTGTTACGGGTGACAGGAAAACGCCCAGTTGGTTTCCGAGGTCCAGGTTTTAGCTTTTCCGAAGACGTCCTCGACGTCATGAATGACCGAGGCTACCGGTACGATTGTTCGACGTTCCCAACTTTTCTAGGGCCAATCGCGCGGGCTTACTATTTTTTCAAAACGCGTCTTTCAGGTGAAGATCGTAAACAACGCAAGGCATTATTCGGTTCGTTTTGGGATGGGCTGCAACGTCTCAAACCGTTTCGTTGGTCGACGCAAACGAAACCATTATTAGAAATCCCAGTGACGACGATGCCGATTTTTCGTGCCCCTTTTCATCTGAGCTACATTATGTTTCTCGCGCGGTGGAGCGAATCGATCGCCATTTGGTATTTTCAGTTCAGCCTGTTTTTGTGTCGTTTGCGTGGTGTCGAGCCGTCGATCTTGCTTCATCCATTGGACTTCATGGGTTGCGATGACGACTCGGACCTAGAGTTTTTTCCAGCGATGGATATTCCGTACGAGCGAAAAAAGCGAGTCATGTACCGCACGCTGGAGATTCTTTCCCGAAAATTTGTAGTCCTAACGATGTCAGAACATTCTGACCGCTATACAACCAGGACTCTACCGAACAAGGCAATTCCTATTCGCGGCTAAACGCCAACGTTAGCAGGTTTCGCGGCTACTTCCGCAACAAGGACTTGAGTCCCATTTGGTGTTTTTTCCTCGCAATCTTAGCGTTTTTCGTCTGGATGGTTCGCATCTGAACCACGTGCAAATCCGAATCGCAAGATAGGAAATGTACGCCCTACCACTTAGCTAGCAAACGGCTTTTGTCAGCTAAATCCTAAATTGCCTCTGGCTTATCAAATGCGAGGCCGGGTATGGGCCACAGATTGCTATTGAGTCTGACGAGCAGGCTCCGTATCCTCTCGACGACATGAAGCCTGCTTCCACGACGAAAGCAAACTCGTTTTTGAATTTATTGGTGAGACTTGTGATGAAACGCCCGTTCTTTTTGCAAAACCTGCGGCTGTCCGTTTCGTTTTGTGCCGCGGTTTTTACGCTTGCAGGTTGCCAAAACATTATCCATCGCGGCCAAAGTCCCGACAAACTTGTCGCGGAATTGAGCGAAGAAGAATCCAGCACCCAATACATCAGTCGTGATACAGATTTTTGGGGGCTTTCATTTGCCAAGATTGAGGGCGTAGGCCTTGTCACGGGGCTCGACGGAACTGGAGACGATCCGGGACCTTCATGGCAAAGAGACCACTTGATGGAAGAGCTGAATGCCAACGAAAACAACGAGAACCTCAAGGACTTAGTAGCTAGTAAGCGTACCACCATGGTGCGAGTGACCGGCCTAGTTCCACCAGGAGCGCGTAAGGGTGATCATTTTGATATCGAAGTCCAGGTTCTTTCAGACTCCGGTGCAACAAGCATAAAAGGAGGGCAACTCTATTACACTCGCTTACGACCTGTTGCCTTCATTGGTCGGCGAATTCGAGAGGGTAGCATCATGGGAGGTGCCGAAGGTAACGTCTTGGTCGATGCGGTTTTCGAATCGCGTCAAGACAAATCCAATCAGACACGAGGCATCGTACTTCATGGCGGAGTTAATTCGGAAGATCGCAAGCTTGGACTTTCGGTGCGAGGGCAGTCCCCCAGCATCAAGGTGGTTGGAGGAATGTCAAACGCAATCAATCAACGGTTCACGATTGTGACTAGCGAAGGTCGCGTTGGTGTCGCGACAGCCAAGAATAACCGCATTCTAGAACTAGTCGTTCCCGAAGTTTATCGGGAAAACGTAGGGCGTTTCTCGCAAGTCGTAGGCAACATAGCTTACGGTG
>JAHEAM010000541.1 GCA_024642765.1 Planctomycetaceae bacterium | reverse complement strand
CGAATCACAGTTACGCGGATTGCGATCGTAGGGAACGATCTTCTCGATCGGGGCGAGGGTGGTTTTCATGGGAAAGTTCTAAAAAGGAAAAGTGGTGAGGTGAGTCTATGGTATCGCTATTGAACGTGAAAATCAATTCATCGATGGTGCAGTCTGCGGAGTACTACCGAATTGCGATCCATTGGTCGGGGGGACGTAGTGGAGATCGTATGTCCGCCAAGATCTGGAAGTTCATTGAAGCTCCATCCCGCGAAGATATTTCAGGCGTGGAATCGTTTACGACAAAACAATTCCGTTGTTTTCGTCATGTTTTGGCTTGATAATCTCCCGTTTGTTGAATTTTTGGAAAAATTTGCCGCCGACGATTGACAATGGCAAAAAAAAAAGTGCAATAATTATGCCAATTACCTATTTGGTTGATCGGCTTCACTTCGAATGACGGAGAGAATCATGTCCGAAACAATTCAAACCTCGCCAACATCTAACACAAATTTGGGCACCAACCGACGCCAACCCAACCCGCGACCGCCTTCCGAATTTCTATTTGGAGTTAGTCAACAAGGCCAATTATACAATTACTTTTTTGAGGAACAAAAATGAAAGCACTCTTATCATTTTTCTGCTTTGTTCTCGCCTCTGCAAATGTCCAAGCTCAAATCCAATACTTCGATGGAATGGACGTTAAGGTGCTTGTAACGTTTAACAATCAGGTAGTGGATGCATGGGCAAGAATCGATTTGAAAAACCCATCAACAGGCAAAAACGTTGGGTGGGGAACATTTGCACATTACACCAACAATGCTCGCACAAAAACGAATTGCAATAACGATCTTTATGATTACTGCAAAGCCGACATTGATCCGGCATGGCAGTCAAATTACGTGTTTGTCATTGACCCAACTACTGGCGCAGAAGGTGTTTTTCCAGGCGTGACTGCAAATATTAACCATAACAAAGCTTATTGGGATGAGTACTATGCTGGGTATACTGGGCCAGCAAATGGAGAACCAAAATGCGATTATTCTCAAAACTGTCATGGATTCGCATTTGGCGTAGGTGACTGGCCAGACAAGGCACTTGAACTCATTGACGCGCAAGTTCAGGGAAATCCCCCACCCCCGGGCGGAGGCAACCAAGTTTCGTGCTACGTTGGTTGCGATACCGATGTTGCAACCGTGGCCACGGACATTAACAATCATTCGATCAAAATTGAAGGTGGAGTTTGTGTCGAGCAGGGAACTGGCGGGCCACCTCCTCCCCCACCGGTGAACCTCAAGGTGGTTAAAAAGTCATGGGAGCAATGTCGAGAAAGCGGTACATACCGCCGTGAGGCAGGTGCCTGTCCTGATTCGCTAAATCTAAATAAGGCTCATGCTGCACACGGCCAGTTAATTAAAGAGTTTTACGGCCCTTTCGCGCTAGGAACGTATAAAAAGAACCAATAGATTGATGAGTTGAGTGGGCGATCTGGGTAATTCGCTGCCAACAAAACGAATGCTACAAAAGAAGGCCCGCGTATTCCAAATGCTTGCTCATTATTTTTTCGAAAATTGAAATCGCCGTTTTCGTTGTCATCCAAATTCAGTTTACGATTTCGACAAGGCCGAGATATTTTGCTCGTGGAAGCGCATTAAGTGGATCGCACCCAATAAAGGTCAAAATAACATGCGTTTAAAGATTGTTTTTGCAGTGTTTTTTGTTTTTATGGTGTTTGTACGTCTAGCTGTAAGTCAGACTATCAACGTCACCCAGTCAGATTTGCGTGTTGACCGTCGCGGTGAATACATGGACGAAGAATTGAACGGAAAATTCGAAGAACTAAATGGGCTTTCAACTGAAGACCTTTTTTTGACCATTCATAATGGAGACATGTTTTGGACTACATACTCTTCGAATCGAGCGATGAATCCTCAACTCATGTCCAACACTTTGGGATTTCCGCGGATTCTGAACGATGGTCGAGTTTCGAAATTGATGACAGTATTGAAGGAACGAACCAAGGCAGAGCGAGCTGAAATCCTTGATCGTGAATTCAATGTTGCGCTTAAGGACTTTAAAGAAGATTGGGGGCAACCTGGATTGGTACCGGGACGCAATAATCTAAATTCCATTTTGTTTTTGAGTGCCTATTTCGAAGATGCTTCAAAATTTGATCGAAAAATCCATCAGTGGACAAGTTGGTACACAAGCAAATTGCCGGCCGAGTCCGCACAATTTTCCACAGGCGAGGATAGATATCAAACGGGGTTTGACAGTTATCATTTCGAAAGGGGCGGCGGTCCAGATCCTTTGGACTTGGTCAATCTTTACATGTTAGCGTATTCACGAAAGTCTGCCGAAAATGGTGAGCCAATGACGATCGATGCTCTCGAATCTGAGATGCAAGCTTTCGCGACGCGAATTGGAGCATCTTCGTTACCGTCAATTACTGCAAGGAAACTCATATTCTCCGATGAATTGTTTCCAGTCTTTGGATATTACGGTTCTTTGGGCCACTTCTTTGGAGTCGGTTCCGAGGAACGTGAGCGTATGCGACAGCTTTACGTTCAGGCGCGTCGATTTGTAATTCCACAGTCCGAGTTCAGTAAAGTTCTGGAAGGGTTGAATTCTAGGATAGGAGAGTTCCTTGAGTATGGCGAAAGAAGTCGAGCAGAACAGAAACTGAATTCTGAGGCGATTGAATCGTTATTGGGAAAATGGAAAGCGACGAAGGTTACGGATGCTGGTCAGCCTTTGAATGACGACAAAGTCAGTCATATTTCTATCGAGTTCACGAAGGATCAGGTGACGATGGTAGGTTTCGACGGAGAATTGAGTTCAAGCGAGACTCGATTTCGTCTACGAGCTG
>JAHEAM010000540.1 GCA_024642765.1 Planctomycetaceae bacterium | reverse complement strand
CTTTACGGCTAGACGTAATACCGTTCGGTAGATATTCGTATTGATTAGACCGGCGTGCACGCAATTGTCATCGGCAGGTTAAGAAGCGAGTCTTGACGGTTTGCGTGTGCTGGCAAGTTATTCCACGCGAATTAGGCATCTTACCTGGATCGCCGAAACTTTAATTTCTCGGTCAAGCCTGCCATATTGGGCGGCACCATCTCCAACTCGTCTTGTGACAAAAACGTAAGCACACAATTCACAGTTTGATCCATCAAATGGCATTCAACTTCCATCTCTTTTTTATGCTCATCGTAGAACAAGAAACGCCAAGTGCCGTTCTTCTCAGAGTTAATAGCGTTGATGTGCGTGCGAGTCAGTAACGTTCCATTTTTGCCAAAAATCACTTCCATTTTCGCCTCAGATTCTTCTTCATCGTTGATGGGTTTCTCTCCAACTCGATTGGCGACCCTATCGGCCTTTGCCAACTCCCAGGTGCCGGCGATGCGACTAACGTTCGCGTCGACACAACCAACCAGAAAGCCTAATGAACTGAGAATCACGACCAATATTGGTTTTACTCGAATCGATGAAATCATTGTTTTGCTATCAGTGAAGTAAAAGTTTGCGGATCACACCGGTTTTAGTGATTACGAAAAAAATCAGGGCCGATAACTGAATCTAGTGGCAAACGACTTAGCATCTCGCTAATTGCCCGAGGCCTCTAGTGACAATAGGCCCTGCCGCTTGAATTTGCGTCGTGGCTCGGAAGGCCACCAAACGAGAAAATTCATAACCCAACAGCACAAAAAATACAATTGGTCGGGGGACTCTTTCAATGCGCAGTTTCGTTTTGTATTCAGTATTATTCGCTTGCCTAAGTGCAATCGGATGTGCCGGCCCAATGGGAATGGGTCCCGGTTGTGGATCTTATTGCGACAGTTGCAATGACTGCGAAGGCGGTTTCGGTCCCCGACACCCTTTGGCCTCGGGTCCAATCGACGCGTTGCGAAATGCCAGACGATCGTTGACGTGTGGTGGTGGTTGTGGTGAAGTTTATTACGGCGAATGGCAAAACTCACCTCCCGATTGCGTTGATCCATGTTGTGGCAGCCAATTCGTTGGCGGTGCTGTTCCATGCACACCGTTTTGTTGGCAACCCGGTGCATTGATTGGCGGACTTGTTTCGAATTTGTATGGCTATCGCTTTGACGACTGCGGTTGCGACGGTGGCTATGTCTCCGATTGCGGCTGCAGCGATTGCGGCGTTGTCGATGGCGCCTCGGTAATCATGGACGAAGGTTCAATGCCCGCAGTTCAGTCCTGTCCAAGTTGTGCGGCGAACCGCGGGCAACAAAACGGACAATCATTCGCCAGTCGGTCGAATCAAAGCAACATGCGAATACAAGCTCAAACCACAGCTCGAAATGGCACATCACCTCCTGCCGTTCACCGTCAGGCAAACGCCGGTGTTCAGTATCGTTAATAGCGAACTCACAAAAGCACAAAGCAATAAAACGGTGGGCCTGATAACGCGGCCTACCGTTTTTTTGTTACCAACCGCTCAGCGCACCATTTTTCGAGTCGAGTGATCCAGGCTTCGTCAAAGGATATGTCGCTATTGTTTACAACAAGACTTCGACAATCATGAATTCATGGGGATTGGATTGGTAACGGCTCGCGAGCAATTGCAAAGTCCGCCAGCGAGTTTCATGATTCGGCGACTCCAGAGCGGGCATTTCTTCAGGCAGTTTTTCCAAAAGTTGTTGCTGAATTAGCATGACGCGAAGCTTACGAGTTCGGATTTCACCATCACATTCATTGGTGAGGCACAGAACGTATTTTCGCATTCGAATCGGGGCGCCGATGTCGCGCATCATGAATCCGTTGGCGAATTTTTCCGAGACCTCATTCAAGGCAGCATTCAAAAAGAACCAGTAGTCATCACGCGGCAACGGAATGATCGGGTTTTCGGCTGTCGTGCGTTTTGCTGCAGCAAGCAATTGAGCGACTGCGATTTGATTTAAGAATACTGACTCGCAGGCTTTTTCCATCAGAGTGCGTATCAAGAGCTTTCCATCGACAATGGAATTCAATGAAAAGTTGATGCGATCGAAGAATTCTTTTTTCAACCAGCGCGATCGCGCCCGCCACCAACCGACCAGCCAACCGAGCGTCAACAAGCCCGCACCAATCAATACCTTGGTCCAGTGCTCGTGAAAAAGGCCAATGGCCAACTCAATCAGATCCTTCATCGGAAGCCCGCCTCAAATAGGAAACAACGCAATTCTGACGGACTCAAGCGGATGCTTGGCTCAAAACGTCTTGCAATTCTAGCAACTGCATTTTATCGCAAAATCGCACGTCGTCGTTAGGGGCAAAACGAAAGGGGCCGTCTAAGTAGCCGGGGTCGGAAACGGGCGATGAGAAACTGCCGTGAATGGCTCGACTGCCCGTGAGTTCCATAAGTTCAACGCAATTCGAAGTTTTAACGCCGCTGCCTAACAGGATTTCGATTCGGTTGCCGGCCTGGGTCACTAGGCTCTTCAGTCGCTCACGTCCATCCCAGGCGCTTAATGCTCCGCCACTTGTCAACACTCGGGTCACACCGCAATCGATAAGCGTTTCCAAAGCGTTTTCCAAATTTACCGTTAGGTCGAAAGCACGGTGGAAGACCAAGGTCGCGTCTGAAAATGTTCGCTTCAGTTCGTCAAGGCGCCGACGATCGATCTCGCGCGTGGACGTCAGTACCCCCAAGGCAATTCCGTGCGCCCCGTTTGCGAGCAGTGTCTCAGCGTCTCGCATGAGGACCAGCCACTCGTCAACTGAGTAACAAAAACCACCTGGGCGCGGTCGGCACATCGCAACAATATTGAGA
>JAHEAM010000539.1 GCA_024642765.1 Planctomycetaceae bacterium | reverse complement strand
CCACGACAATATTCGCAATTGCAAATTGGAAATTTGGTGGCCTCATGGGAGGCATTCTTACGCTGTTCACGTTGCTTTACGTGGTTGGCTATTCGTTAGGATTTCTGAAGTGGATTCTCATGGGTCTGAAAACGACTTTTACAAGCTCGGAAACGTAGTATGACCTTGTGCCGCTGTAATTTTGCGATCGCATTCATCATCGTTGCCGTCCTTGGCTGCAGCGATCATAAAGGCCAACAATCAGGCAACCGTGTCGAGGTGAGTGTGCAATCATCAGGTTCGCAAGAAAAAGAAATCGGTCCTCGAAATGAACTTGGTTTTGCCAAAATCACTATTCGCGAACGAGACAATTATCAAGAGGGGATTGTTGATGTGCAAGGCAACGAAGTGGTTCAACCTAGTTCGAGCATGTTGGTGAACGACATTACGGGCAATCTTGCTTTGGTACAGTTGGGAGGGAAGTTCCTGTTTGTCCCTTTAGATCAAGGATTTGTTTCTTCAGTCGACCTCGATAGTGTCAATAAATTTCAATATGCCGAACCCTACCAATGTGGACTCGCATTGGTCAGCGTCAACGATGCTCGGTTTTACATTGACGCCAATTTTGAAAAAGCGTTCGACGCGGAATTCGAATTCGCAGAGTCCTTCCATCATGATCGGGCGATTGTAAAGGATGATGGTCGCTACCGAATCATCGACACTCAGGGAAAAAACGTCGCCGGTTTGAATTACGATCAAGTCAACCCGCAAAGTCCATGGTGTTGGCAAGTAACCAAGATCGATGGAGAAAAGTATCGTAGCGGCTTTGTCGACTTGAACGGGAACTTGATTACGGACCTGATCTATGATTACGTGGGCTACTATGACCCGGCGGTCAAGCGAATTCCCGTTGTCATGAATGAACGCCATGGATTCCTTGACGAACACGCAAAGGTCGTAATCCTTGTTCAGTACGAGTATGCGGAAGTGTTCGATAGAGGCAAAGCTAAAGTGGTTCTCAATGGCAGGACTTTTTTTATCAATCCTGATGGCATAGAAGTTCCCGAGTAGCACAAATGAAAAGTGATGAGTTTTGGTCGGTTGAGGTGGGAGTTCGCATGGGGCCGCTGGTTCTCGGAACCGAGTATGATTCGCTGCTTGCGGTATTACGAGAACATCGCATCAATGTAGACCGGCAGACACTAGACCAATCAGGCAAAGTCCCGGTACCAGAATTCGGAATACAATTGAATTTCTCGCAGGCCAGCCCTCGTTCGCTTATCCGGATCGATGTTTCCGATGTGCGCCTTCGATTTGGCTCGCTCGCTGTGATCGGAAAGCGAGCGCATGAGATCGTCGGCTTGTTCAAGATTCCGCGAAAAGAAACGCTTTGGTGCAGCATTGAAACGGACAGCGAAGCATCGGGTCTTGTTGCCATTTGTAAAACAACGGAGCTTAGTCGCGAGCTGCTAGCGCAAGGAACGATTTGGATCACTTCGCTAGGATTAGGTCTCACTCTTCGCGATGGATTAGTTGCCATGGTTCATCTATGCAACCCTGCTCAATCACCTCGTTATGGCAGTGGTCCATGGACCAAGGAACAGCAGTTGCTATCCGAGGTTCGCGAATTGCCTGCCGCTTCGTCGACCTCGACCAAACGCAATCGCAAGGCAATTTTGATCGCACCAATTCAACTAGCACTGTTTGCTTCAATCGGCACTTTGGTTTGGTGGGCGATGCAATTGCAGCAACGATGGGACGCAGCGCCAGAAGTGCCAGCCATCGTCGTCGCGTTGGACCCGCCCCCACCCAACATCCTACCAAATAAGATTACCGTAAGTTTCAATGACGCCGCCGGTAACCAGCATCGCTCAATACTTGGACATATGCAGTTCTTGACGACCCCCAAACTCGGCGAGGAAGTGAAGGTTCGATTTTTGCCCGAGTCACCCGAAATGGTCATAGGCCCAGTTGCCTTTCGAGATGTGGGATTTAAGACGGCTTTCCCGTATGGAATTGGAATACTTGCAGTTTATTCCATTCTGCAATTAGCCGTTCTCGGGAGTTCGCAATTTCGGCATATGCGAAATAAAAATTGACACCCGGCGGCAATACTAGTCCATAACGCTGCTACTGATTTTTCATGTACCCCTCGAATTCAAACGGAGCGCCTGTCTGTCCGAAAGTTCACTAGCAAACGCTGCGTCATTCCATCCGCTAAAGACAAGAAAGCCAGTCCACTCAAACGCTTCAGGAGTCAAAACCAACGCTAACCTATAAGCCGGATTCGTAAAAACTTGCCATTTGGCATTCGTCTTGGTAGACTGACTCTCAGTTGAACCGCCGCAGCACAAACGGTGTTCGCATGCCGCTTGAACCGACCGCAACAATTCAAGTCGTCAAAATCGTTCCGCTCTATCCGCGCACTTCAACGTCCAATTTATACGTCGGGGATCAACAACGTACTCAAGGGCAGCGAGCCAGCTACCCCGACGCATGGATTGCATTACCTTATCCCACTCGGAGTATTACATGAATAATGATGACCAACGTGGTGCGACTGTTACTGGTTTAGCTGTGTTTGGCCTACTTGTTGTTGGCATCGGCTCGGCGGTTGCATCCATTTTTGCGCTGTTTGGATACTCGGACTTTGTTGGTGGTGGCGTTTTTGCATTAGCGTCAGCTTGGGCTTTCGGGCAACTTTTGGGTGGTTTGTTGCGATCTTAGAGAATCACATGTACAGAGTTTAGCCGCAGTAGCTTTCGGGAATTGTCTCGCCAAAGTTCAACTAGATGTCTTGTTTCCTGGTGAGTTTGCTTCGATAGCGAAGAAGCGTTTGCGGATAGGTTGATCATGTAACGCATCACACCAGTATGTCATGAATCACATTTCCATG
>JAHEAM010000092.1 GCA_024642765.1 Planctomycetaceae bacterium | reverse complement strand
AAGTGCCAGCCACTGGTCAATTTGCTTTTGCAAAAGCTTGCGATCGGCTGCTGAGCTGGCTGGGTCACGAATTGCCTTTTGAAACGCTGCGAGTTGGCTAGCAATCTCGTCGATTCGTTTACCCGTTCCGACTTGTTCTTCGCCGCCAGGTAGAGCAGGGCACCAAGTATCCGATCCGGGACGATTATTCCGATGCCATTGGGCTCGAATATGATGTACTTCTCCTAGCAGTCCCCAGCGAATTAGATTCACCGCATTGTCGTACAAGATGCTGTAATGCCGCTGATGGCCAATCGACAAGAACTTTTGTTGGCCTTTTGCGAAGCGCGACATCAGTTTGCACTGAGCAATATTGTGGGCCATCAATTTTTCGCAGAGCACATGCTTGCCAGCCTTCATTGCGGCAACCGCCACAGGCGCGTGCAAATGCAACGGAAGTGCGATGATGACACCTTCAATGTTTGGGTCGGCAAGAGCCTCTTCCCAACCGTTACGATAGACCTTAATGTGCGATTTTGCTTCGGTTTCGTCTTTGTATTTGTAGGTTTTGATCAGGCCCGGTCGAACCGCAGCAGCACTTGTTGTCGACCAATCGCCATGAAATGCTCGATGAATACTTGATGGACGAATGTCACAAATCGCAACAACATCGACATAGTCAGGGTTTAGCGAACCGATCAATACGTTACCTTCATCACCCGTTCCAATTACACAAATGCGAACAGGTCGGTTCGGACGCTCGTAACCGAAATACATCCCGCCAACGCCTGCCGCGGCGGCGCCGCCTGCAATCAATGTTCGTTTCAGGAAGTCACGCCGCGTATGTGCATCATGAGCGGTAACCGCCGAATAATAATTGTCGCGGCCAATCTCGCGCTGTTCTGGAGTCAAATTCATCATTTTCGTTTCCAAGTAATCCTAAAATTTGCCGTAAGTTATCTTTCGACCAAACCAAAATATGTCAAGCGATCTATCGACGGTCAACTGAGTGATGCAACCTCTTCCTTAGTTTCGCGCTTCGCAAACAAGACATCAACTCCCAAAAACCTGCCTGCACCGATTGCACATAAAACCAGCAGGGCAAACATCTCGATTAACTGAAAAAACGTTGGTATTGTGCCAGGAATCCAGGGTGGCTGACTGATAACGACTGACAACAAAAACAACGCACCTAGCAAAGAACTCATCCTCACCAAGAATCCTAAAATAAGTGACGCGCCAATTGCCATGTCAAACCACGGAATCACCGAATCAATCCATTTCATTCGACTGTAGGGCTGATCATAGGGTCGATGCAACGCTATCGACGATTGTTCAAGTTGTTTGTCCATCCTGACATCGTTAACCGCTTTTTCATACGAATCCCAAATCGCTTGTACTTCTTTGGTCCAACCAGCCAGTTTACGGTTTCGGTCGGTACGAATTGAATCGACTTGTGATCTAAGTGACTCGACATCCATCGCAACTTCACGTGCTGCGTCGCCATCTCGAGCAAATCCATCGACACGATCGGCAGTTGAATAATGGGCAATAAGTTCAGTTCGATTCGCTTCAAGCCAGACCTTGAGTTCCTCAGTGTGGCGTTGCAACGCCTCATCCAATTGGATGAGTTGATCGGGAACTTTTTTGATTGTTGCTTCAAACTCCGCAATTTGGGAACGTAGTTTGTCCTCATCGACAGGTTTGGTACGCTCGTCATTAGAATCTTTGATCAATTTTCTTGATAATTGGACGCGAAATTCAAGGTCCTTGATAAATTCCGGCGAGCTGAACTGGTAGTGTTCCGCTGCACGATCCGCGAAGTCCTTCCATAACAATAGTGTTAAATGCGGATCAATCGAAACGGAATTACTACCTTCCGTTTCATCTTTTTCCACACAGAGCAGCAATTTTCCATCGAGGTCCTCGACGACATCATGAAAATAGGGGGCCATGGGACCTTTGGCTGATTTGAAGAATCCCGCCGCACTCCAATCGCGCTGCTCCCGTTTGACGGCACCTTCGTTGTAAAAGTGAACGCCAATTGAGACACGCAAACCGACGATCATCAACGCAAATAGCCCAAATCCAATCCTTGAACGAAATAACTTCAACGCACCACCACAACTTTCCACTTGAAACCAAGGGCGAACAAATGCTTTCGCAAATTCATGCTTGCACCAGTTTTAAAACGACCTACCCATCTTAATCAAAGGAAGTCACCATCCATATATACCGTGCATTTCTTCACTTCAAAACGGAATTTCCTACTCCATCGAAACAATTGGCAAAATCCGATTTTTCTGCATTTCCGGCAAAATCGATAAACATTAACATCTCATTAGGTCGAATAACGTCTACAGATACGATGATTTCGATCACTTTCAACCCGCTGCGCGAAAATGCCAATGACTCGCTTCAAAATAAAAATCACAATAACTTCGATTCAAAAACTTATTTTCGGGATCGCAGCTTCCGGTGTCACAGTGACCTCGTTTGCTCAAATTCCGATTGTTCGCCCGGTCGACGTTGGGGAGCTGGCTCCCAAGCAAGCCGCGCGAGTGAGCCCGATCGATTCAAAGGCTATCGAGAGCACTGATTTACAGTCGGTGCAAAATCAAACACGAGCTGCGAGCGGCGGTGGGCCTCGAATCATTGCTATCACGCCGCCTCACCAGGAATCTATTGTTTCGCGAAATCAAACGCCAAGTCAATCGAATTCCAATTTCAATCAATCGCTTGCGCCGAAAAGCCCAACCGTACTTTCCCCACAAGTCAGCCCGTCTCCAACGTCTCCTGTCCCCATCACACGCGGCGCCTTCTCCGGTTCAAACTCTTTACTGCCTCAATTTGAACCTGGAAAAACGCTTAGCACTACGTTGCAAACGAGCTCTAGCGCTGGAATTTCCTTTACGCAACCTCCCGTCGGAAATGCTTTGGAGGCATTTGGTGCCGATAACGGAAATATGGAGCGCACCAATAGCCAACAAGGCGAATATAGCGTTGGCATAGATAGCGGTTACGACTATAATTCACCAATGATCATGGTCGATGCAGGTTCCGACGGCATGGATAGTTACGACTCATGCGGCGTAGACTGCGGTGATTCCAGTTGCGAATCATGTTCAACCAACCTTTGTAATCTGGACGGGATTGGCGGTCGTTTGCGACCGAGTGGGCAATTGCGAGGAAGACTTCGTAGTCGAATCGCTGGCATTGCACCCAACATTTGCGGTGGCGTCTTTCATCATGGGTTTGACCAATGCGGCTACATTTCAAATGCCAATCGTTATTTGCAGCTCGACGCTCTGTATTGGACTCGCGGCGACGGTGGTATTGTCGGAACGAATTTTGGCGGCCCTGGCGACTATCCTTATAATTGGGGTTGGCGTGCAACGATGGGATGGCGGACGGATGCCATCAACGGCTACGAAGCCACCTATTTTGGATTCTTGCCTTTTGATCGCACTGTAAACCAAACCAGTGCGGCAGCTGCGATCGATGCAAGATTCTTGCCAGCCGATGGATTTGGCGCTACTCAAACAAGTGCCTTCTACAATTCGATTGCCACAACACAACAACTTCAAACTCGATTCCACAGTGCTGAATTGTCTCGTGTTCGTTTTGGTTGGGATGTTGTGAAGACATCCATGGGCATGCGTTACATGTGGCTCGATGACCAATACCAATTGAGCAGCCTCAACAACGTTGGCGACACTGGTACGTTTAGCATGAAAGCTAACAATCATCTTATCGGACCGGACGTTGGCCTTGAACTTCTCTATGATGTGGGACGCAGAATTTCATTTTCAGGAAAAGTCAAAGGCGGTGCCTACGTCGATATCTACCAACTTCAAACGCGTCTCACGAACAACGGAACACAGTTCCTTGGCAATGAAAACAACTCAACAAACCTTGCCGCGTCCATGGAACTCGGGGCAAACGCCTATTACCGCCTAGGACCAAACACTCGTTTGCGTGGTGGTTACGACGCACTGTGGCTGTACAACGTCATGAGCGTTTCGGAAAACTTTCCTGCCTACGTGACGCCCGTTACAGGATTCAATCCAGACGACTCACGCAATGTCAACTTACACGGTGCATCGTTTGGAATCGAGTTTTACCGATAGGGTAAAAGAGTATTCCTAAGAAGGTCTGTCGATGCCCAAGTTTCCGTCGAAAATTCGATTCCCTGATCCTTCAAAAAGCGAGTATCAAGTTTGCGGCGCTGTGAGCGAGAAGTTGTTTCGAAGGGAAATCGCTGATCTATCTACTTTTCGCCCTCGCGAGTAGCACCAAGATACAACTGCCGTCGTCGATGACATTAATTCCGGCATCACGTGCGGCTTTGCTGGCTTGTTCATCTTGGGCTCCGGGTTGCATCCAAATGTGTTTCACGCCTGCGGTGATTGCCTCCGCTATGACTTGACGTGTTGCGTGGGGAGGTGTGACAATTGACAGTGCTTCCGGTATAAGTTGAAGCTCGGAGATCGACGCGTACGCTTGGCGACCTTCAATCTCGCTCGCTGTGAGATTCAACGGGTAAACCTCGCGTCCCGCCGCAATCAACGCGCGAAAAACTATGTTGCCGTACTTCTTACGATTGTTGGAAGCGCCAGCGACAGCGTAGGTTTTCGCTGCAAGGAATTTTTTAATATTGCCCATAAAATGCGACTCTTCGCTCAATTCTTAAATTCAGAAAGTAATAAACTGCCAATTCAGCGTCACAGCCAAAGAGACTAAAACTCTTAGGCGTTGTGTACCTATCGCCAGCAACTTTAACCTTCTTGCTCGCTGACAGGACCTCGGAAATAGTCATTTGTAGTTCAAATCTCAAACCACAGTTACTTGTGGTCCGGCTAGAAATTTTCTCAAGCCATTCTTGCGGCTCAGTCTGCGCGTGATATTTGACTAGTGTCTGCCGTTATTTTTCAAGTTCCATGACAGGCACGCAGTATCCACATCTGGTTGGAACCGAGTTCGCTTATGAAATCATCCATCACCTGGGCATTTTTGTTACCAACAATACTACCAATGCGGTTCGACGAAACAAGAACGCAGTATCGTAGAGATTTTGAATGGTGCTATGTAAGCAATGATGTGTCGAGACGAATGCTGTTGGCGGCTAACGGCATCTATTCGCTGGGTTGCTTTCAAGTAAAATAAAAATTGCAATCTGCGCTCGGTGCTGCCCAGCTTTTTTTGTTTTCAGAATGCAATTGGTTTGTGGTCCATTTGGCGCGTACGATCCGTTGGCGAGAATTAATATATGGCGACTGTTGACGTTTGCATTGTTGGTGGCGGAATTGTCGGACTGGCGACTGCCTATCAACTTTCCGCAATCCATCCTGATCTCAAAATCGTTGTTTTGGAAAAGGAAAACGCGTTAGCCGTGCATCAAACGGGCCATAATTCGGGCGTTCTTCACACTGGCATTTACTACAAGCCTGGTTCGCTTAAGGCCGTCAATTGTCGCGCTGGAAAATTGGCGATGGAACAGTTCTGCGCCGAACACGATATCGACTACGAGATCTGCGGAAAAGTGATCGTCGCCATCGACCAATCAGAATTACCTGCCCTGGAACGCATTCAAGAGCGAGGCAAACAAAACGGTGTCTCCTGCGAACGAATTGGCCGTGAACGGCTGCTGGAAATCGAGCCTCATGCGGCTGGAATCGCTGCGTTACACGTTCCCGAAGCCGGTATTGTGAACTACCGCCAAGTCTGTGAGACTCTCGGCAAAATCCTCAGAATGCGCGGCAACGATATTCAAGTTAACGCGCGTGTTACCAAAATTGACAATAACTCCAAAGAATCTGTCGTCTATCATTCGCAAGGCGAAACCGTAGCGCGATTAGTCATCAACTGCGCCGGTTTGCATTGTGACCGCGTAACTAAATTGTCTGGTCACAAACCATCCGCCAAGATCATTCCTTTTCGCGGCGAGTATTTCGAACTCACACCGGCAGCCGCACATTTATGCAAGAATTTGATCTACCCCGTTCCCGATCCAAAGTTTCCGTTTCTGGGTGTCCATTTCACTCGGATGATCATGGGCGGCGTTGAATGCGGACCGAATGCAGTTTTGGCGTTTGCTCGCGAGGGTTATACGAAAACCAAAATCAATCTGCCCGACTTGTTTGAGAGTCTCACCTACTCGGGCTTCATACGCATGGCGCTGAAGCACTGGAAAATGGGCTTTGGTGAAATGTGGCGTTCGTTTAGCAAGGCGGCGTTTGTGAGGGCACTGCAACGACTGATGCCTGAGATTCGAGCCGAACATTTGCACAGCGCTCCGGCAGGTGTTCGGGCGCAAGCCGTTTTGCCGGACGGTTCCTTGGTTGACGATTTCCTAATCGTTGAGACTGAAAACATGATTCATGTCAACAATGCGCCATCGCCAGCGGCCACGGCCTCCTTGAACATCGGCAAGCTCGTCGCCGAAAAGGCAATTAACCGACTGCAATAGATTCATCCCGCTCTTCATCGATCTTCTTCGGTGCAAACCAAGGATAGATAGCTGGGATGACAATCGCAGTTAATAGCGTGGATGTCACGAGGCCCCCAATCACCACGCTGGCCAAAGGCCGTTGAATTTCCGCGCCTGCGCTAGAACTCAAGGCCATTGGAGCGAACCCCAAACTGGCGACAAGCGCAGTCATCAATACCGGCCGCAATCGTGTCTCAGCCGTGAGCAAGGCGGCATCCTTGGCCGCAAGTCCGCTGCGCCGAGCGTTTTCGGCTCCGCTAACCCACACCAAACCGTTCAAGACTGCTACACCAAATAGCGCGATGAAGCCAACGCCCGCGGAAATACTGAATGGCATTGAACGCATCCACAGCGCTACGATTCCACCCGAAGCCGCAATCGGAACAGCCAAAAATATCAGCATCGCTAACCGCACGGAATTAAATGTCGAGAACAACAACATCCAAATCAACAACAATACGAAAGGCGTGATGATCGCCAATCGTAAACTAGCTGATTGCAAGTTCTCAAAATCGCCACCCCATTCTATCGAGTATCCCGCGTCAAGTTTAACTTCACGTTTAATGGTTTCCTGCGCCTCTTGAACAAAACTTGCAACGTCACGGTTGCGAACATTTGCGGCAACAAATGTTCGCCTTCTTCCCGAATCGTGCTCAATGCCTGGCGGTGATTCTTCCAACTCAATCTTTGCAACGCTCCCCAACGTGATCGGATAATCATTGCGTTGCTGAACAGGAACGCGTTTTAAGAACTCAATATTTTCGCGCCATTTTTTTGGCAGTCGTACCACAATCGGGTACCGTGCACGACCGTCGTGAATTTGTCCAACCGACCGACCTCCAACCGTTTCAATCGCCAACATGACGTCGGCAACACTCAATCCGTAGCGAGCCAATTCCTCACGTTTCGGAGTAATCACAATACTGGGGATATTCGATTGAATATCGGCCTTGACGTCCACCGCACCCTCGATGCCTTTGAGAACTCGTTCAAGTTCCTTCGCCTTCGAACTCAACACCTTCAAATCGTCGCCATACAACAAAACCGCAACGTCAGCCTTCACTCCTGCCACCAATTCATCGACACGCATTTCTATCGGTTGCGTGTAGCCAAAAATGACGCCTGGAACTGAGTTCTGGAGCTTTTCAGCCAGTTGCTCGATCAATTGGTCGCGAGTCAATTCGGGATCAGGCCAAGTTGAACGCGGTTTCAAGATCACCCACACATCCGTTTGATGTACCCCCATTACATCGTTTGCGATCTCTGGACGACCCGTCTTGGAAAAGACTGTCTTGACTTGCGGAAAAGCCTTTACGATGTTTTCGATCTCGGTTGAACGGGGAACAGCATCTTCGAGCGAAGCACTTGGCAATCGTCCGGCTTCGATCAACAAATCGCCTTCATCGAGCCGAGGCATAAACTCTGCACCCAATCGCTGCGCCATCGGTACGCTGATCGCCACCAACAAAAAAGCAACTGCCAACGTCATAACGGGAACTCTCACCGCAAGGGCAACGACTGGTCGATAGATAAACTTAATCAAGCGGATCAACCAAACGTCCTTCTCTTCAACACGCTTCGGCAAGCCCAAGAACGCTAATACAGGCATTAATGTCAATGACAAAACAAGTGAACCGGCCAACGCAAACAAAACAGTCAACGCCATTGGGCGAAACAACTTGCCTTCCGTCCCTTCCAGAAACAAAATCGGCAAATAAACGACAGCGATAATCAATTCGCCAAACATTGTAGGCTTACGAACCTCAATAGCCGCGTTTCGAATTATCGACATTCGTTCTCGAGGCGTTAGAAATGTCCCTGCCGGCAACTCCTGTGAGCGCTCCGCTAATCGCCGAATACAGTTTTCGATCATGATCACACTGCTATCAACGATCAACCCAAAATCAATCGCCCCTAAACTCATGAGACTCGCACTAATCGCTGCGTACATCATGATGTTCGTCGCAAACAACATCGACAATGGAATCGCCATCGCCACAATGATCCCCGCCCGGAAATTCCCAAGCATCACAAATAACACGACGACGACCAAAATGCCGCCTTCCAACAGGTTTTTCAAAACAGTATTCAATGTTCGATTGATCAAATGTGCGCGATCGTAAATAACTTCGACCGTAACACCCGCTGGAAGCGACACACTGATTTCTGCCAACTTCTCCTTGACCGCTTCAACCACAGTCCTGGAATTCTCGCCTCGCAACATCATGGCCATACCCGTGACAATTTCGCCGCGGCCATCGCGCGTCACCAACCCTTGTCGAGGAAAGGGTTCCAAAACAACTTGTCCAACGTCGCGGACAAGAATTGGCAAACCGTTGGGGCGACTCTTCACCACAACTTGTTCGATATCCGACATCGATTGCAAAAAGGCTTGCCCACGCACAAAGCGTTGTTCCCCGAAATGGACGATATAGCCGCCACCGGTGTTTTGATTATTGTTTTCAATCGCTGAGATGACCTCGTTCATCCCCAAACCGTAAGATGCAAGGCGTTCAGGGTCCACTTGGACTTCATACGTGCGATAGTAGCCGCCATGCGAGTTGACGTCGGTAACACCACGTGTCTCACGTAACCGCGGCGCAATTTGCCATTCCAAAATCGATCGCAATTCCATGGGAGTTTGTGTCGTACCCTTGACCTCAAACTGCAGGATTTCGCCCAAAGCCGTTGTTGGTGTTCCGATCTGTGGATCGCCGTAAATTCCAATTTTTGCTTTTGCGTTCGGCAATCGTTCACTGACCCAATTTCGAGCCAATTGCAAATCGGTTCGTTCCCTGAAAACAACCGTAACAACCGACAGACCCAATTTCGAGATACTGCGAATCTCTTCGACGTCTGGCAAACCCGACATGGTTGCTTCAAGCGGATACGAAACCAGTTGTTCCACTTCCAGAGGAGACAACGTCCCAGCATCTGTCAGAATCTGAACCTGGGTATTGGTCATGTCCGGCACCGCATCAATAGGTATTTGCAATGCGCTAAACACCCCCATCACGGCGACAAGGCTCATCAATACAATGATTAAAAATCGATTATTGAGCGAAAAATCAATCAGTTTGATTAACACAGATGCGACTCCCCGCTCATTCGGATTCCAACAACATTTCGGACTTTAGGAAAAACGCATTCTGCGTGACGATGCGATCGCCAGCTTTTATTCCCGACTTGATTTCGACAAAACTATTGCAATGTTCTCCTACTTCGACATCTGTGCGTTTAAAGTGAGTTGGGTCAACCTCAACAAACACAAAAGTACGATCGCCCTCCGTTTGAATCGCCGATTCCGGAATCGCCAATCCAGTTCGAGGCGCCCCGAATGGGACGGCCACCCAAGCCATCATTCCAGGCCGCAACCCATGAGAATTGTTTTGAATTTCTGCCGTCAACGGCAACGCTAATGAATCCGATGAAACGGACGTGGAAAAGAACTTGATCTTTGCATCAAAAGAATCTTCGGAGGCACCCGGAATGACGACAGTGACTGCCTGTCCAACTTGCAAATTCAACAAACCGACATCCTGTTGAGGTATTTGGCCCTCAACCCAAACGTCTTGAGTGTTGGCCAATACGACAATTGTTTCGCCGGATTGAAATCGCGACCCCGGCGTTGAGCGAAGTTCGACGACATCGCCATCCTGAGGCGAAATCAAGATCAACTCGTTGATTCCCAACTCTTTGTCTTGCAGCGGACCGTCAGTTTTCTCGGATTCGTCAGGCTCCACTTGAATCTGCGCGAAAGGTCCCAGCAGTGCGGCCAAACGCTCTTTCGCCGTTTCCAAAGCTTGTGTTGCTTGATCCCTGTCAGCTTGCGCCTTCTTTAGATCCTGCAGTGTCTGGAACCTAGATTCTTCGATTAGCCCATCTAATTCCGCATGGGCGACATCCAATTCCTTTTTTCGTTCGTCAATCACTTTTTGCGGAATCGCGCCTTGCGTTTCAGGTCGCTCAGCGCGGTCCACTTGTTTCGTCGCAAGTTGCCATTTGCTGTAGGCAGTAAAGATATCGCTGCGGTGGGTACCCAATGACTTGTTCTCGAAGCGTTGGTTGAGCTCGACGAGTGATGGCCCCTGCTTCAACATGTCCAACAATTCAAGCAAGTTTTGATTCGTTTCGTTTGCCCAATCGAAACTTGTATTTGCAAGACTTAACGTGGCTAACGCTTGGTTCACGCCGACTCGGGCTGTACCAATTTCCAT
>JAHEAM010000091.1 GCA_024642765.1 Planctomycetaceae bacterium | reverse complement strand
GATAAACTTTCGTTGCGAAATGGCCATTCCCATGATTAAGCCTGCGAATTGGTCGCGCATGGGGTTGAACATCTCGTCTGCCGTGAGCTGGGGACGTAGTTTCGAACGCGGATCGAAACCAATTTCTGTTGCTGACGGATTCGTGTCGGGCAACGCCTCGTGGCTTGTCGTTAACGCTTCCAAATCAGGTGCCGCTTGCGGCAACTCAGCCAGATCAAATTGAGTCGGCTCTACGACTGGGGTTTTTGTTGAGGGAAGCTTCTGCTGAAGAAGCGACTGCTGTGTGATTCGTTCGACAGCTCGGCGATTTTCTTCTTTGTCGCGACGATAGCTCCAACCGGCATCACCGAACTTTGCGTCGTAACCGTCCGACATAAGATCAAACGCAAGTTGCTTGCGGTTATGTTCGTTGGAAAGAAACGGGCGAAACTCGCAAACCTCAGAAAAAGTTGCTTCGTCAACGCCGATCAACATTACGGGTTGCGAGAACTGTTTGCCTCGAAAGTTGAAATTCAAAAGGCTTGGCATTTGGACAACGCAGGTTGCCGCGACCAGGTCATCCCCGACGACTTCGCGAACAACCCGCAAATGACCCTCGACTTCATGGATCTCTCCGAACCCAGGCGACTTGATTTCGATATCGGAGAGCACGCCATGTAAGCGACTCTTCATCTCCGTGACGAAGCCTGCCATGACGCTATTGACAACAATCATGGTCGCAACGCCAAGCGTTACGCTCACAATGGATGCGAGCGCAATGAAACGCGTTCGCAAGTATCTCCACGAAAGCAAGAGTTTGTACATTGCCGATCCTTCAGCTGTTTTCGATCATCCTTGATTACAACGTCGATTCCGCAGGCAAAGCCTTAATTCGGAAATCTTATTCTGGTCGCAATAGCGGAAACAAAATGACGTCTCGAATACTTTGACTTCCCGTCAAAAGCATCACAAGGCGATCGATTCCAATTCCCAAACCACCTGCGGGTGGCATTCCATTTCGTAGTGCCCGAACAAAATCATGGTCCATTTTTGCCATTGAGTCTTCTTCGGATAGCCCATCCAATTGCGTCTCGAAAAGTTTCTTTTGAAGATCTGGATCGTTCAACTCGGTATAAGCGTTTGCCAATTCCATGCCATTGATGTAAAGCTCAAATCGCTCCGCGACCTTGGGATTGTCCGCCTTGCGTTTTGTCAGTGGGCAAATGCTGGCAGGGTAATCGATGACGAATACCGGTCCATGCAATTGCCTTTCGACCTTCTCTTCAAATATTTCGTTAATGACTACGTCAGGATGACGTCCAGCGACTTCGATCCCGATACTTTCTGCGTAGTTTTTTACAGCATTCCAATCGTTGGGGTCAACGCCAGTGTGCTCGGCGATTAATTCCGAGTAGGAACGCCGCGCAAAGGGCGTCTTTAGATCAATTTGGGCATCGCCCCACATTACAACATTGCCAGCACCGATTGCTTGCAATGCATCTTCGACGATTTTTTCGGTCAAGTCCATCATGCTGCGATAGTCCCCGTAAGCTTGGTAAACTTCGAGCATTGTGAATTCTGGGTTGTGTCGTTGACTAATGCCTTCGTTTCGAAAGACTCGCCCTAGTTCGAAAACTCGCTCCATGCCTCCGACCATCAACCGCTTCAAATGCAATTCAAGTGCAATTCGCATGAACAGATCGAGGTCGAGCGCATTGTGGTGCGTTGTGAAAGGGCGAGCCGCCGCGCCTCCCGCGATGGAATGCAATGTCGGGCCTTCGATTTCAACAAATCCAGATTTAGCAAGTGTTTGGCGGATTGATTGCACGATTTTGGTGCGATCAAGAAAACGCTCCAATACGCCTTCGTTGTAAGCCATGTCCACGTAACGCAAGCGTTGACGAAGTTCTGGGTCGGCCAAACCTTTGTGCTTGTCTGGTGGCGGATCTAGAGCCTTACAAAGGATATGAATTTTTTCGGCAAAGATCGATAGCTCACCAGTCTTGGTCGGCCTGAGAGTGCCATCGACGCCGATCAAATCGCCCAGATCAAGGCATTGAACGAGCTCCCAGTTTTCCGGTCCGACTTGCTCCCGCCCGACAAACAATTGAATTCGACCGGTCCAGTCGCGAATGTCGATGAAATGCAGTTTCCCTGTGTCTCGATGCAGGATAATCCGGCCAGCGGCTCGTACTTTTGGCCCTTGAAATTCCTGGGCGTCTTGACTGGTCAGCCAAGCTCGCATGTCGAAGCCCTCTGAGCCAAACTCCTGCGGCATGGAAACACGTTCGCCGCTTTTGGTCATCAAACACACCTCTGGCAGACGTGCACGAATGTCGGCGATGTAGGAGCGATCGTCGAACCGCTGTCCAAAAGGGTCGTGCCCGAGTGCTTCGATTTTTTGCAGTTTCGACCGCCGAACCGCTAAAATCGCTGCTTCATCTTCACTGTTACTGCCAGTCGTTTCCATATTGTTTTCCGAATTCATTCGGTCAACGTCTCCTGTTTCTCGTCAGTGTTGGTTGGGCCATGGAATTGATCGCGAATTCAAACGGGACCGTGGCTCTGAAGTGGTATCGGATTTTAATCGTTTGAGTTGGATACGTCGATGAGACTCAACACTGAGAATCCTATTCTTGTTGCTTACCGACTCGCAATTTTCTCATTTTGAGTCTGGCGAGTTGCGACGTGGGGATTTCGAGAGGATCGGTTCGACTTCTTCTACCAAATCGTGAATGTCGTTGAATTTGCGATAAACACTTGCGAAGCGGATGTATGCGACATGGTCAATGTCCATTAGTTTTTCAATCAAAATCTCACCAATCTCGCTGCTTGAAATTTCTGTTTCACCCACCTCGTAGATTTCGTGTAGGATTTCGCGAATGATCTGTTCAACCGACTCGGTTGAGATTGGTCGTTTCCAAAGGGCTCGTTCCAATCCATGTCGAATTTTGTCGGGGCTGAATGGCTCTCTTGCACCGTCTTTCTTCACGACTCGCAATTCGACTTCGGCGACACGTTCGTAGGTTGTAAATCGCTTTTGGCATCCTTGGCATTCGCGGCGACGCCGGATCACGTAGCCGCTTTCGACCGTTCGCGAATCGATGACTTTATCATTGTCGGTCTTGCAAAACGGGCATTTCATTTGGAATGACTCAAAATGGGTGGTGGCGAACTTTCGAATCGAGAAGTCGCCTAAGATATCTATGTTAGCGAAAAATAGTGTTTTTTGCGAACCTTGCCAAGCATTTATTGAACGCAGCGAATGAAATGGTCCTGGTCAGCCCCTACTGATACCGGTAATATCTGATTGATTGGTCAGGGCAATCGAAATTATCGAAAGAACAACAATATTTATCATGAACGAACAGGTCTAATGAGCGACGCAAACGAAAAATTTGGCCGGGCCATTGATCAAGCCCAAAAGGGCAGCGTTAAAGACGAACCCGAGCAAGACCTTTGGGAAGGAAGTTATTCGGCCAAAGGGATGTTGGGTTCATTAATCCTAGCTTCCTTCGTCACCATGTTTGTGATTGTGATGATGTTTGTCTTTCCAATTCTGCGGACAAATGCCATTTTGTATTGGCTGATTTTGGGCGTTATTCTGTTGGGTTGGGCCTATTTGCTCTCCATCGTCGCCTATCGGAAATTGGCGAACCATTACGAATTGACAACACAGCGATTCATGCATCGAGATGGAGTCTTGGTGCGTACGATGAATCGTATTGAACTGTTAGATATTGATGATGTTTCCTATCGCCAAGGTCCCATCGAACTCGTGTTTAATGTGGGCAATATCATCATCAAGTCAAGTGATTCGAGCCATCCTGAATTGGTTCTCTATGGCATTTCCGATGTTCGCAAAGTTGCCGACGCCATTGACAACGCGCGGCGAACCGAGCGCCGCCGCCGGGGCCTGCATATCGAATCGATCTAAGGTAAATCCATTCGGAAAATGCTGCTACCTTTATTTGACCCCAAAACGTCACAGGAACGGCCTGTCGCGTTCTCGCGGCAAACCGTCTAATATTGGGCCTCTCCGAGCTTAGGTCCCATGATTCCACACAATCATTCTTGTGCCAATTTATAAACTAATAAATCGTTGGTATATTTCTGAACGTATTCGAATGACATGTAGCCGTATCCGTTTTCTCCGAAGTCAGTGCCCCAACTGTTACGGAAAACGAAAAATCCACCGCCGGGAAATAACTGCGATTTGGCGTATCCTACTAAAACGATGGAGTGGCCATCGGTTACATTGGGTTTGCCAGGATCATCCATTAAATCAACTCCCATGATCGATTTGACCTTGAAGAACCCTTTCTTTGGCCAATACATTCCCGCGGCCACTGGCAGTTCTTGGTCTAAATAGGAAATTGCTTTATTCAGCTGCGCGTTCGTTAGACCCTTGGTGTTGTCCCAGCTTTTCACAAAATCAGGTTGGAGTCTTTGCCAAACATCCGCCAAATGCAGTTGATTGTAATTCGGAGGCGGTGCCATGGTTGGCTGATATTTCATGAAAATTTCTGCGCACAACCCAAAATTTTGGTAACCTTTATTGAGAACATAAAAGAAATCGCCATCGTCGGTTTTGCCACTTGCCATATTACCGACGGCGTTCAGAAATTCTTCGGACATATCAGCAAAGCCAGACCCAAATGACTTTGTCATTCCGTATTCGATGCAAAAAGTCGTTGCAAACACGGAACAAGTCCCGCGATTTCCCTGGCTTCGAATTGCCATGTGATTGTCTAAAATGTACTTTCTCAAATCAACTTTTAATGCAGGAGTGTTGGGGCCAGACAAAAGTTTCATCGGAGGGGTTTTGTATGGCAGAACGGTGACCAACTGTGCTGGTAATTTGGCGATGAAGTCGTCTTTAATTGCTGATTTTGCTTTAATTGCTTTTGCAAACTTGGCGACATCTGCTGCTTGGCGACCCTGAACGGCGGCGCCAACTCGTGTTGTATTGAATTCAGGCGAAATGGTCATTTGATCGAAGCCGACCAAGAGCCCTGACGACTCACGACCCTTACCAGCCACAATCAGAGACAGCGTATTTCTTCCAGCGGTCAACGGAACTGAATCGAAAGACAAAGGTTCCGACCGCTGTACCTGTTTTGAAAAGCCATCGAAAGTGAAAAGTGAATTACCGTTTAGCTCAATTCGCACTATTCCGTAATCCGGGCCTTGGGTGAAGTATGAGGTTATTTTATAGTTGCCAGACGACGCAATTGAAAATGGCAAATCGAGCCGATCACCACGCTTTTCAGGACCCCAGAAAAGTTGTGACCCACCGGACCATTCTCGACCGAAACCGGTCATGTCTTGCACCGAGACGTTGCCGGCATTGGGGCGAACGACCTGCCTACCGCGAAGCATTGATTCTCCCTCAATCATTTGATCTTGCTTGCCTTGAGCGAAATCGCCGAACAACGTGCTCGCAATTATTGCGAAAGCGAAACTGATACGAAACATCGTCAATCTCCCATAGAGGCGTAACCGATTGAAAATAAACTTCGAACACAAAAAATTGAGTTCAAAGGCTGAGAAGGCTGCAAAGGTTATTCCGTAAAAGCAATTATCTTGAATGATAGCGCCACAACACTCGGTCGTTGTCAACGAGGTGTGTAAATTACGATTGCGAATTAACAGCTTGGCGAATTGAAACAAAAATTGACAAACTGTTGACGTGCGATTTCCTACGCAAAACTTTGCCAGTTGAGCGTTTACGCACTACAGAACTCTGTTGCCAAGGCGCCACCTGGTTGCTAAATGAACAGATGTTGAGAAGCTTTCAGCAAAAACCGATGGCAAGAGTTAGGGAGTTTCAATTCGATCGTGAAAAATCACTCGCTTGCGAGATTCCTCAAATGCTCAAGCAGTTGGACTTGTATTTCTGGATATTCTCCCAAGATTTTTTGCGAAATCGACGACTTGCTTTTATTGATATGATTGCCTTCCGCGATAATGTCCTGGATCAAGTGCTTTGATTCTTTGGAGTGATTGAGCAAGAAATGAACCCACAGCCAGGCCTCAGCGTAATCGCGTTGAGCGAAATCGACAGGGTTATCGATCATTTCCAGTCGTTGCAAATTCGGAAGCCAATTCCCTTTTCGAAACTCTTCGGTTAACAATGCAATGTGCGGCTGATTTCGGTTTGCACCTGCCAAGGGGACTTCGTAATACTCTGCAAGCCCTTCGTCGATCCAAATTGGAAGCATCAAAATCGCAGCGTGAAGATAGCCATGGGTTACTTCGTGCCGCAAGTCCTCGCCAATTTGATCGTTCCAATAAGCATAGATATCCAGTTGAGTATCGCTTTTGACGAAGAACGCCCGTCGGTCTAGAAACTCGGCATAGTCCCTCTGCAGATAGTTTGCAAACCTTTCTTGATTTTCGAACAGATGAATATGTATTGCTTCGTCCGAGCTTGGCAAAACGAGGTCTTCGACAATTTGTTTTCGGCGTAGCTCGAGTTCGGTCAATATTCGGTGACTTTTCGGGAACTTGAAGTCGCTATGAAAAACGAGTTGGCCTTTCGACCATTGCTTTTCAACGAGTCCAAAAGGTAGGGATGGAACAACTGTGCACCCAATAAAAACAACAATCCAACCGAATGTCGCCAAGAATCTGAGTTGCTGCAAGACCTGCGCGCAAGTCGATAGGGTGGGGCGGCGATTATTCATGCAAATGAATGAGGTCGATTGAGATAAACACAGCTTCGATTGGGTGACTCCATCGATATCGCAGTTTTCTGTGGATCGACTGCGTTTCTTGCCAGACGAGCCAATTAGGGCATTACTTTAGGCTTTTGACCTGCCAAACGGCAAGGTCGGTTTTCAGGGAATTGATTTGCAAAAAAGTATGTTTCTTAGGGTTGAAAGTCCAAAAAAGCAGCGGAAGGACGTGTTATATTGGAGAAATGCAATTTCTGAATCAAATTTTCCATCTCAATATGACACGATCGATGAAACAAGTTATTTGTTTTTTGCTGGCATCGTTTACTTTACATGCCATTGCGAATGCTCAAGTTCAAACGACTCGCCCCACCGAAGGCTTGCATGAGAACGTCCCCAACTGGTTCATTTTGGAACATGCGACAATTCATGTTTCCGCTAAAGAACATTTGGACGATGCAGCGGTTTTGATTCACGGTGAACGCATTGTTGAGGTAGGCACAAAAGTCACGGCGCCAGAGGGAACGACGCGAATTGATGCGACTGGTAAGCACATTTACCCGGGATTGATCGACGCATTTGTGCCGTTTGAGTCCAAGCAAGAATTGCCATCGACCCAATATTGGAATTCGCAAATTCGATCTTTTGTTGATGTTTCCAAGGTCAATGTTTTAAAAGAAACGTCGCCAGATAAGTTGCGAGCCGCAGGGTTTACGTCAGCCATGTACTCACCTAACTCGGGAATCGTCCAAGGGAAAGCTGCCGTTTATTTGTTGTCTGAGTCGCTAGGTGAACAATCGTTACTCAAACCAAACGTTGCGATGGGATTAAGTCTGACGACTCGATTTCGATTTGGCGAACGTGGCGCCGAAGGGCCGACTTCGCCAATGGGGGCCTACGCCCTCGCACGGCAAACCATGCTCGACGCCAACTGGTACCGCGAGGCGTGGCATGCGGCCGAATTGAATCCTTCATTGCCGCGTCCCGAAACAAACACGGCACTTTCCGATCTGCAAGATGTGCTGAATGGAAAGCTGCCAGTTTTGATTGGGACGTCGAATGAGATTTTTTCATTGAGAGCGCATCGATTTGCGAAGGAATTTGGATTGCGGTCGATTTTGATGGGGAATGGCAGTGAATATCGGCGGCTTGAAGAGGTCGCGGCATTAGGCTTGCCCATTGTGTTGCCAGTTGATTTTCCAGAACCGCCGTCTCTCACGTCGCCAAATGACATATTGGATGCATCTTTAGAATCTCTGATGCATTGGGAGCTCGCACCGGAAAACCCTGTGCGGCTAGCGAAAGCCGGCGTAACATTGGCCATTACTTCTGACGGACACGAGAACAAAGCGGATTTTTGGAAACACATACGAGAGGCGGTCAAACGTGGACTTTCGGCCGACGATGCTTTGAATGCCTTGACTCTTGCTCCTGCAGAACTCCTTGGCGTCGCCGATTCAGTAGGCTCACTCGCCAAAGGCAAGATCGCGAATTTAACGATCAGCAATGCGCCTTTGTTTGATGATAAGTCAAAAATTTCAGAAACTTGGGTCGCCGGAAAACGTTTTGAGTTCGAGAAAAAAACTGATGCGGAATTTACGGGAGTTTATGAAATTCGGGGCGCTGGTGCGAGTCTGTACATAGTGATCAAGACGGACCCGAAATTTTCAGCTGAGATTCGCAAAAGTCCGCCATCGAGCAAATCAGACGATTCCAAAGACAATAGCGAGGCTGCAAGCGACGACGACTCCGACTTGAAACCTGACCAAAATGAAAGCAGCTCAGAATCGGAAAGCAAAACTGACGACATGAAAGCAAATGATAAATCCGATACTGGGAAGCAGGGGAAGCGTCCTGCAGACGATCCTGATGCAACTGGCTTGGATTCTCCACGCTTTGAAAACCACCAACTCAATGGCGTTTTTGATACAAAGAAACCACTCCAGGGCGCCGGAATGGCGTTTTTGAGTTTGCAGTTTACGGATGAAGAAAATGCGATTGGAAGTTTGGTTCTTCCGGACGGTTTGAAAAAGTCGATCACGGTGAAACGCATTCCAGACGCTATGATCGGCGAAAAACCAAAAGCACAAGTAGATCAGACCACTGAGACGGCCGAAGTCAAAACCGAAGGCCTCGCAGCTGGTGGCTCCGCGAAAGACTCAAAAGAAAATAGTGTTGATGAGGAAGCCGACAAAATCGCAGTTCCGACTGCGGTGAACTATCCATTTGGTGATTTTGGACGCGTGAATGTTCCCACACCCGTCTCGTCTTGCTTGATCAAAAACGCAACGATTTGGACGTGCAGTCCCTCGGGCACAATCGAGAATGGCAGCATCTATTTTGAAAACGGAGTCATCAAACAAATTTTCAAGGCTGGTGAAGAGACGCCGATTGCGAAACTTGTTATCGATGGCAGTGGATTGCACGTGACACCCGGCCTGATCGATTGTCATTCACACATGGCGACCGACAGCGGTGTGAACGAAGTTGGCCAAGCGATTACGGCAGAAGTTCGAATTGGCGACTTCATTGATTGCGATGACATGACCATCTATCGTCAACTTGCTGGCGGACTAACCACGTCAAATATCTTGCACGGTTCCGCTAACCCAATTGGCGGCCAGAACCAAGTTATCAAGTTACGATGGGGACGGAACGACCAACAGATGAAGTTTGTGGAAGCTCCGCAAGGCATCAAGTTCGCTTTGGGCGAAAATGTAAAACAAAGCAACCGGCGCGATCCTTCCGATCGCTATCCGCAAACGCGGATGGGCGTGGAGCAATTGATGCACGACACATTTCGCTCGGCACAAGAATATCGTCAACAACAACAAATTTGGCGTGAAAAACGCGAGGGACTTCCTCCGCGAATCGATTTAGAATTGGAGGCCATCGCTGAAATTCTTGAGGGAACGCGGTGGATTCACTGCCATAGCTATAGGCAAGACGAAGTGCTGGCGTTGATTCGTGTTTTGGATCAATACGGGATCACAATCGGATCGTTTCAACACATTCTCGAAGGGTACAAAGTCGCGGACGCGATTGCCAAACATGGTGGCACTGCGAGTTCGTTTTCCGATTGGTGGGCCTACAAGATGGAGGTGATTGACGCGATTCCACAGGCAGGTGCTGTGATGCACGATGCTGGTATCGTCGTTTCGTTTAATTCCGATGATGGCGAGTTGGCGCGACACATGAATCACGAAGCGGCCAAGGCCGTCAAGTATGGCGGCGTTTCAGAAGAAGAGGCTTTGAAGTTCGTGACACTTAATCCGGCGAAACAACTTCGCATTGATACGTATGTCGGTAGCTTGGAACCAGGCAAGCATGCTGATATGGCGATCTGGAATGGTAATCCGTTGTCATTGACGTCGCGCTGCGAGCAAACGTGGATCGATGGTTGCCGTTACTACGATCGCAAGGAAGCTGCGGCACTTGCCAAAGAACAGGCGGCACTACGGACGCAACTCATTCAAAAGGCTCTCAAGGCTGGTGGCGGCAAGTCAACCGAGGGTCGCGGTCGCGAAGACGAATCATTGCTCTGGCCTCGGTATGACGAGTATTGCCATGGTCATGACCATGATCACGATCATTAGTCGTTGTTCGCCAAATCAAGATGAATTTTATTACAAATTGAAAAATATGAATACAAAACGTTCCTTAATCGCTTTTACTTTCGTTGCTGCATCCGTCGGCGTTTCGATGGCACAGGTTCCGGCACCGGCGGCCCCGCAGTCTCGACCCATATTGATACAAGGCGCGACGTTGCATACCGTCACCGGTCCAGTGTTGGAGAACAGTTCTTTGTTGTTCACGGACGGAAAGTTTGTGAGTGTCGGCGAAATCAAGGAAACACTTCCGGACACGATCACGATCGATATGACCGGAAAGCATATTTATCCAGGCCTTTTTGAAGCTCATTCAAGTCTGGGACTAACTGAAATCCAATCAATCTCAGCCACGAACGACTTCCAAGAGACGGGAGCGATGAATCCAAACGTTTCCGCGAGTGTCGCGCTCAATGCGGAGAGTGATGTCATTGCTGTAACTAG
>JAHEAM010000538.1 GCA_024642765.1 Planctomycetaceae bacterium | reverse complement strand
GAGGATGATCAAGTCGAAGATCACGTTTTGCGTGATGGTATTCACTTCGCCGATTACATTGGTGATTTCAATGTGCCAGGCAGCGAAAAGGCGTTTGGATTGCAACGTGGGTATCAACTGCGTTATCTAAAAATTGCACCTGATCGACCTAGAATAAAAATCAGCGAGATCGATTTTATCAAAGTGGAACACTCGAGTTGCCCGATCACTATGGCGATTACGTTGGAGAATTAAGCCCTTGATATGTGGAGTCAAATACTCAGACGTTTCTGTTTATTTACGAAACGTGGCTTTCATGAAATCCGCAACCTCGTCAACAACGTCTGTTTGCAGAAACGCCAAGAAATGACCCTTATTTGGAAGCTCGACGAATTTAACAACCTTGTTTAGTGCTCGGGCCTGTTCCGCGAAACGTTTTGCAGACGCAATCGGAACGACTTCATCGTTTGCGGCGTGATAGAAAAAGAAAGCACAGTCGTCGCTCTGATCCAAATTGGATCGAGGTGACGCTCTAAGATAGACTTCAGGTCGTCTGCGACGCGGACCGCCAAGCCAATAGGCTAAGGCATTCGAATTCTCGTCGATCCAGTCGAAGTCTGCAGGCGCACCACCCGCAGCTACGCAAGTTACTTTTGTGAATTCATTCTTTGAGTCGTCGGGGCAAGTCGCTAAGAGTAGGGCTAAATGCGCTCCAGCTGAATAGCCGTAGGCGCCGATGTGTTCCGTGTCAATACGATACGTTTGGGCATTTTCGTTTATCCAGCGAAGTGCCGATCGGGTGTCGTCGAGTTGAGCTGGGAACTTGTATTTGGGCGCTAGTCGGTAATTGATGGCAACTACAACGAAGCCGTGACTTGCAAGCCGCCGCGCGTGTCGAAGCCAATGCAGTTTGCTACCCCAAGCCCATGCGCCACCGTGAATCAACAGCACGCCGGGATAAACCATTTCGTCGGTGGGGCGATAAACATCCAGTGTCAACGAATAGTCTTCGTCAGTCGAATAGACAATACCGCCACGTTTGGTTACTGGTAAGCGATTGGCGCGAACCTCTTCGCGATTCTTGCGGATTCGAATTGCCGCAGGCGAATCAAGTTCCTTGAACTCGACTTGTGCGCATCTTGCGCCGGATGCAAACGAAGATAACACTCCGACGAAAAAAAGGGGGAACGCTGCCCTCGCCAATTGTCCTATTAACCTAGCCAATGCCATCGTACCTTAACAAAATGGTCGCGAATTGAAATTGCGAAATCCATCGCCTTCAATTTGATCTGAATACTCTTATACTAACAAGATAGCACCTCGCAACTAAAAGCGAAGTGCAAGCGGTAGTGCCGGCAGCCGTTAGGCTTGGCATGCTTCGAATCGAAAAATCAGAAAGTCAATAATGAAAAGCAATGCGTTTTCGTCAATCACGGAAGCAGTTGAACAAATTCGTCGGGGTGGTGTCGTTATTGTTTTAGATGATGAAGATCGAGAAAACGAAGGCGACTTCATTTGCGCCGCGGAGTTAGCAACTCCTGAATCGATGAATCTTCTGCTCGGCGGCCGCGGCGATTTTTGTATGCCAATTTTGGCAGAGACCGCGCGGCGCTTGGAGGTGACACCGATTGTTCCGAATAATACGAGCCCACTACAAACGGCATTTTTGACTCCGATTGATCATAAAAGTGCGAAGACCGGAATTACTGCTGCGGAACGCGCCCTGTGTGTTCGCGAAATTGCAAACCCGGAAACAAAGGCGGACGATTTTATTCGACCAGGACACGTTCACCTGTTGCTCGCGCGGGAGGGCGGTGTCCTGCGGCGTGCCGGACACACCGAGGCAGCCGTTGATTTGGCGCGGATGGCAGGGCTTCAGCCTGCAGGTGTCATTTGTGAAATATTGGATAAAAATGGAAATCGAGCGACGCGAGACGAGTTACTTGAAATCGCTGCTCATCACCACTTACCGATCATTACGATCGAGGACTTAATCGCCCACCGTAGAACAAGTGAAAAACTTGTGTCGCAGCTAGCAACGGCAAATTTACCCACTCGCTTTGGTGAATTTCGTGTGATCGCTTACGACGTGAAATACGAAACACAACAGCCCGTTGCGATTGTGATGGGAAATCCTGGAGCTGATGGAGGGGCGCCTTTAGTACGGATGCATAGCAGTTGCTTTACGGGTGACTTATTGGATTCACTGCGATGCGATTGTGGGAGCCAATTGCATCTAGCAATGGAAATGATTGCCAATGAAAACGGTGGAGTCATCGTCTATCTTCCGCAAGAAGGCCGCGGAATTGGACTCGTTGAAAAAATCCGCGCTTATTCTCTTCAAGACCAAGGTCTCGATACTGTTGAGGCTAATCTGGCTCTTGGTCACAAGGCAGACATCCGCGACTATGGGATTGGTTTGCAAATCCTAAAGGATTTGGGCTTACGACAAATTCGCTTGCTAACAAACAACCCTAAAAAGGTCGAAGCGTTCAATCTAAGAGGATTCGATTTAGAGGTGATTGAGCAAGTACCAATACTGCCGACACCAAACGAACACAACCGTTCCTACCTCGCAACCAAACGTGACAAGTTGGGACATCGCATCCCGAACTAATTTGCTGCCCAACTGTTGGTAAAGTATTAATATCAGCTTGGTCTAAAAAGTTTCCGTTAATTGGAAGTAGGATATTGGTAGCGAGGTTGCGAGCTGCTGCTGAATCCCACACTACCCTAGTTGGTGAAACATCTACTAGCGGACACTCGGGTTGGAACTGAAAAACGTTCACTTTCTCAAAACAAATAGTTTTCGACGATTGCTTTCGCTCTTCTTAAACAAAGGTTAAACTAACGGTTTAGAGACAAGTGTTCCCCAACGATTTGTCGAAGAGGTGCAAGTGAGCGT
>JAHEAM010000537.1 GCA_024642765.1 Planctomycetaceae bacterium | reverse complement strand
GACAGAAAACACGCAACGGCTTCCTCAGAATGTTCGCTTGGCCGCCAAACAATTTGTCGATGTGCGCAGATCACTCGTCGCCTTGGCCAACAATGCCCCGTTCGATAGTCGTTAGCCCAGGTAACAATCAGAGAACTCTAGAACCAGGAATTGAATTCAACTCATTGTTTCTCTGATGTCACAGGAGGCAAGAATATCATCCAGTTGTTTTCGCAGCATGTTCATTTGGTCAGAGCTCCATTGTTGGCCAATTCTGGCGACCCAATATAATATGATGATCGCAACGACACCCACCACGAAAATCCAAAGTCCCCATAATGATTGTTGCAATAACCACTGGGAGTAAGCCAAGACCAATCCGAAAAATGCGCTAAAAGCCATGAACAAATACACAATCCAAACAAACGTCCAAACTTCGAATCGAGGCGCGAAACGCCCATAGATTCGGCAATGATCCTCGTTTTGTTGCACATAAAACGATAGGTGTGGAGACCAAAGGCGTAACTCATTATGTGGCAAATGCAGCTCTCCATATTCGCCAAACATCTGAAACGAAGCATTCTCGGACTGTCGTTGTTTTTCAAGCTTGAGTTTTTCAATCGCCAAGTTGCGTTGTTCGCTGATCTGAATATCAAAAGTCGGTCGTAAGCGGATGGGCTGCATGGCTTGTTCCTTTCAAGCAGTACTATAACTCATCCGCAACGACCATTGTCGAAGTTCGCTCAATGAATTTCCAATCGGCTCACCGTTAACTGCCATTCCAAGAGCTTTGACTACTTATCCCGTTTACTAGACTTTTGCGGACGCGACTGCGTATTACTTTGCGTTCGTGATTGCGCTCGAGTAGCTTGCTGTTGTTGGATTTTTTGCTGCGTTGCAGCTTGCCGCTGTTGACGAGAGTTCTCATTCACCGTTTTTCCAGCTAGGCGGCGAGCGGCATCCAACTGAGATTTTTGCTGCTGCAGGGCTTGGTTTTGACTTCCTTGCAGCGATTCGACGCTTCGTTTGTCATTGTTAATTAGGGTCCGCTGTTGCCCTTGCTGAGCAGAAGCAACTCGTCCTTGTTTAACCTGGTCTTTGGCTTCCAAATTTTGTTTTTGCGCTTGCGTCTGCTGTTTCGCTTCTCGCTGCGGGATTTTCTCGACAGCCTGTTGTTTCTGCGCGCTGATGATGTCCTGTCGACGCTTTTCCAAGTCCTTTTTGGCAATCGAGTCAATAGTCGGGTAACTTTGTGGTGGAGTACTCTGTATCAATACCGGATCTCGATTCACCACGGGATCACGAATTGTGCGACCTGACGCACGATTCGAATCACTATTTTTGGCATTGCCGTTTTGCGCTGGAACTTGATTTGCAATCGGCTCCCGTTGCTTCATAACCGGTTTTTGATTTGTCACACCGCGATTTGATGGCGACGAATTGCTGTCACGATTGAGTTGGGCGTCACGAACCGGTTTGGTGGCTTCTGTCGGGAATTGCCGTGTTATCCGTTGAATGTTATCTCGTTTTTGTGCATTGACCAGATCGAGTTGGGCGCGATCCCGAGCCAATTTGTTATCCGGATCGATTTTTGGCAATGCCATCTTTGTTGGCTTAACAGAAGTCGAAATATTGCGTTGTGGCGAGCCGGTCGACGTTTTAGTCAACCGTAACTCACGTTCTTGATTTCGCCGATCATCGGCAAGGCGATGGAGCGGTTGTTGTGCCGTATGAATCTGCTGCCGTTCCGTCTTGCTCAGTTTTTGGTATTTGCCACCGGCTGTCTGATTGTTTGCAATACGCGAAACTCGATCCGTTAGTGTCTCAGCTAAGTCAGCATGCCGATCGGAATCGACATTCCCGTACGATGATGAGCGGCCACCGCTGTATCCTGCTCCTGGAATGCGGCCTGCGTAATTGTTTTGGATGGCGATATTGATGTTGAACGTTGGACGCGGACGAAAGTTGGCATTGGTTGCACAATTTCGATATTGGTTGTCTACCCAACCTATCAACGAGGAATTGTTGTACCTGAAGCGATTGGTGTTGTAGTACACAAACAACGGATCGTAGGTGCGCTGAAACGTTGGCCGATAATTCATCTGCGACCACGCACAATAGCTATTAGTGTATCGATCGGCGTACCAGTCTCCAAAATAATAGTGACTGCAATTGCTACGCACAAACAAATGCGGCAACAAGTCATAATCAGTGTTGATCACACAAGTTGGTGTGTAGCGGTAGGCAGCGACTTGGTACACGGGTTGGCTGAAATAAACGGGCGCGAACACAACACCTCGTGCGTCGAACGCTCTGTCCCAAAACCCCTGGCGGTAAACATAACCACATGGAGTCCAAACATAGGTTGGTGGAACCCAAACGAAATTTTCAACACGAGGTTGGTAGTAGCCCGGTTGCCAACTGTAATGGTCGGTTTGGTAAACCCAACAACCAGGCGAGTAAAAATAATCTGGCGACGGAGAGGGATAGGATGGCCCCACTTCGATAGATGCCGGAGGTTGCGGAAGATAACTCATTTCCTCGAGCGTTGCTCTAATCCAGAACCCTGTGATCCAACGAAACCCATTTTCAAGTTCTTCCCAGTAACCTGGAATCCATCGTTGCCCCGGCGGAATGTCACGCCAAATTCCACTTATCCAGATGAAGTCGTTCCGCTCTTCATCCCACGACCAGTAACCAGAAATCCATTGAACATCATTTCCTTCGGGTTTGTACTCCGGAGGCAACTCATCAATAGCTGCCGGAGGTCGGCGGGCAATGGCTTGATTCGCACCTGGTGCCTCAAGCGGAATTTCTGCAAACGCTTCATGAAGCGGTGCGCTTGTCAGGAAATCGATATTTTCGTTTTGCTGCAGAGCCGGTTGCGGTGCGGGCAGCGACATCG
>JAHEAM010000536.1 GCA_024642765.1 Planctomycetaceae bacterium | reverse complement strand
CGTCGATCAAATTTACAGTGGGCTGCGTCAAATAGATGTCGACTTTCTTTACTCGGCAGGAAAATCAGATTGGCCCGACAAAATTGACAGCGAACAAAACATGTGGCTCAGTGGAGACACTGGCATTTCTTCAGGCATCAAAGAGTCGATTATCAACTCACACGGCCAAACGAAACTGGTCCCATTATTCGACGTTCACAATGACCTTGGTGGAGGCAATCTTCAATTTCATATCGTTAGCTGGGGTGTGGTCGAGGTCGTTGATTCAAATTGGAACGGCAACAACAAAACCTATTTGAAGATTCGAAAGTCATATAAATATGATGGTGACTTGCGTCCCCACCCTAGCCTTTCAAACGATACCGATGTCATCGAAAACGCCTTTACTTCGCCCGTTTTGATCAAATGATCCAATTAAACCACAAAGCCAAGTTTTCTTGGGCTTCATCCGTGCAATGCCTGCGATTCGGCTGGTGTGCTTTAGCATACCAGCCTTTTTTAGTGAATTGGAATCACCTGCCAGCAATCGCACCTCCAACATTGAGTCCTATTCGCCCACTTCCACAAAAAAAACCCTAAAATGTTTGGAGGGGTAGTCTCGAAATGGACTCTCTTCGGAGCGTAGGCAAAAACGAAACCAATTGATTAGGAATTGAAGAAGACATGTTTAACGCCACAGAACGATCATCGCGCAATCTCCTTGCGTTCGCGATAGCCTTGTTTATCTTTCTTGTATCCTTGGCAAATCCAATCATTGCGCAAGATTGGCCACAATGGCAAGGCGAAAACCGTGACGGCACATGGAATGAAACTGGTACCCTTAAGAAATTCCCCAGCGACGGCCCAAAAATTCTTTGGCGAACGCCCATTGCCAACGGCTTCGCTGGCCCCGCAGTTGCTGGAGATCGCGTCTACGTTTTTGACTTCGAAATGCTCGAAGGCGACGCCACGCCAAACCCAGGCAAGAAAAGCGAAGTCAAAGGCAGAGAGCGTTTACATTGCCTAGATGCCAAGACGGGCAAGCAGATCTGGGTGCAACCTTACGATTGCCAATACAAACTTTCCTACCCCAACGGTCCTCGATCAACACCAACAGTTGATGGTGATCGAGTCTATACGCTGGGAGCCGAAGGAAACCTGTATTGCTTCAACACAGAGAATGGCGACATCATTTGGAATAAAGACCTGAAGAAAGAATACAATCTGGAATTGGCACCGCATTGGGGCTTCGCGTCGCACCCGCTTATTGATGGCGACAAGCTTTTTTGTTTATCAGGAATCGACAATTGCGTCGTCGTTGCATTCGACAAAATGACTGGGAAGGAACTTTGGAAATCGCTGTCTGCCAAGAGCCAAGGCTATTGTCCGCCAACCATTATCGAAGCCGGTGGAACGAAACAACTGCTGGTTTGGCATCCCGAGTCGTTAAATTCGTTGAACCCCGACGATGGCTCCTTGTATTGGTCAGTAGCTATGGAGCCTGCGTACGAGATGTCGATCATTGCGCCCATCCATTATCAAGACTACGTTTATGCAGCAGCCCTGCAAGGCACATCGGTGTTGCTGAAACTTGACAACGATAAACCGGCGGTTACCGAAGTATGGCGTGGACATGGCGTTCATCCCGATCACAATCCGCCGTTGGTAGTTGATGATTGTATTTATGGCGTCGACGAACAAGGACATTTGCGTTGCATTGATTTGCAAACGGGCGACCGCAAATGGGAAGCGCTTGCCACGGCAACGAACGAGCGACCTGCCAACTCGACAACTGGATTCATTGTGAAAAACAATGATCACTTTTACATCATGACGGAACAAGGCATTCTAATTATTGCCGAATTTTCACCTGAAGCCTATAAAGAACTCGACCGAGCAAAAATACTTGAACCCACCAGTCGCACTAGCAACCGAAACGTCGTTTGGAGCCATCCGGCCTTCGCCCACAAATGTATGTTCGCGCGTAACGACAAAGAAATTGTTTGCGTGTCGCTCGCTGCGGAGTCCGACTCAAATGGAAAATAAACGCTTTGTTAATACGGAGGCAAACGCGTGGCAAAAGATATGGCGGATTATCGCTCGATTTACAACCAAGTCATCCGCGAAAACGATAACTACAATCGCGCGGAGAACTCACCTGGATTTCTGAATTGCGTTCAGGCGAAGCCCCGACTTCAAGCCTTGTCCGGTAAAGCACTCGACGTTGGATGTGGCGTGGGCTTCGTGTGCCAATTTTTGTCACAACCGCCGCTTAGTTTCGACACGCACGGCGTCGATGTGAGTGATGAAGCAATCGAACGGACTCAACAACGATTGCCTCATTTACATGATCGCAACAAAGACCGTTTCCAGCGGATAGAAAAATGCCAATTACCGTTCGAGGATGGTATGTTTTCATTGGTGACTTGTTTTGATGTGCTTGAGCATTTAGACGACGCCGACATTCAAACTCTGCTGCAGGAAATCGTTCGTGTCTTGCGGCGCGGCGGTGTTTTTTATGGTTCAGTTTCATGCCGCCTAGCAGGATCCGTAGATCTAAACGGCGACAACCTTCACCGAACTGTAAATTCTCCTGACTGGTGGATTCAAAAAATCAATCCCATCGAGGCCACTTTTGAATCACACCAATCCCAACTCTCGGTTTGGTGGAAGAAAACCATGCAATCAGAAACCAATTCCATGGGGCAGCCCTAAAACCTTTGCGTTTCGCCACAAAAAAACGCTTTCACACTTTCTCGAGATAGTTCTCAGAAAATTCTTGAAATTGTGTGTGTGTTTGTGTGAATTACAAATTGAATTTGTTTGCCGTTGCAAGAATCTGCCCAGTGCAATGAGCTCGTCTCCTGTTAAACTGCGACCCGAATTGGGTGGCACAAAGGAACCCA
>JAHEAM010000090.1:8384-10720 GCA_024642765.1 Planctomycetaceae bacterium | reverse complement strand
AACGTCTTTTCAAAAACAAAAATGGTTTCGAGCAGTATCGCGATCTTTATTCAACAAATACGCGTTCCAAATTTTCGCAATTGTGTGCGGCTATTAATCGGCGATTGTTGCTGGGTGAGGTCGTAATTCTGGTATCGCATTTTGCATCCACGTTTGAGGAGTTGCAGGAGAATCTAGAGCGGAACCACATCCCATACGAAATTGGTCTGCGAAATGTAAACCGCGAGTCCCTCAAGAATCATGCCTCAAAACATCGGAGCAGCGTGTTGTTGGTGTTAGCTGAAACCCTAAATTTCGAAGAAATGCGGCCCGCGGAAGATCCGATGCGACTCACGTTAGCCGTGATGGTCGCTGAGCGACATCCTTTGCCGTCACACGATCGGCGGATTGAAGAGAGTCTCCGCAGATTGCCTGGACGTGTACGCATTGGGTATTTTTTGGCTTTGGATGAATGTACGGTTCGGGCTGTCGTCACAGACACAACTGTGCAGTTGCTAAAGCAATTTGGTTTGAATGATCATGAGCTCGTAACCAGCTCAATGGTTTCCAAAAGGTTACGAATCGGCCTCTCACGTGTCGAGAAAAGCGTTACAAGCGAAACACCTTCCGCATCTCCAGAAGAATGGTGGACCAAGAACTTTCAAGCAACAAAGCTGACGAAATAGTTCGATCGGCCGAGAACTGTTTGCGACGTGCCCCGGAAATGGTCATAAACCTCGAACTGAGTTGTTGTGTTTGCACAGGAATTGGAATTGATGAATCAAGTTGATTGGTGGCGTGGAGCTGTTGTCTATCAAATCTATCCGCGCAGTTTTTTCGATAGTAACGCCGATGGCATTGGTGATTTGATTGGCGTCACGCAGAAGCTTGATTATGTAGCTAGTTTGTGTGTCGATGCGATTTGGCTCTCGCCATTCTTTCAATCGCCGATGCGAGATTTTGGTTATGACGTTTCGGATTATCGCGCTATCGCTACTATATTCGGTACTTTGGAAGACTTTCGAGAACTCGTTTCCAAGGCCCACCGGTTGAATCTCAAAGTCCTGATTGATCAAGTCTTCAGTCACACTTCTGACCAGCACCCTTGGTTTGCCGAGAGCAGATCGTCACCAGTCAACGCGCGAGCTGATTGGTACGTTTGGGCGGATGCGAAACCTGATGGCACACCGCCAAACAATTGGCTTTCTGTTTTTGGTGGCTCCGCGTGGGAGTGGGACCCAACGCGAATGCAGTTCTTTTTGCACAACTTTTTGAATTGCCAACCCGATTTGAATTTTCATAACCCCGATGTGGTTGACCAAGTCCTGGACGATATGCGTTTTTGGTTGGAGCAAGGCGTCGACGGTTTTCGATTGGACACAGCCAATTTCTATTTTCATGACCAACGTCTGCGTGACAATCCTGCCAATCCTGGCTCTGTGACAAGTCCTGATGTTTCGAATCGGGCCAATTTGTATACGCGGCAGTTGCACATTTTTGACAAATCCCGTCCGGAAAACATCGGTTTTTTGAGGAGGATTCGCAGTCTCTTGAATGAGTATCCGGGATCGACGACGATCGGTGAAATCGGTGCTGTGAATTCGCTTGAGTTGATGGCGGAATACACAAGTGGCGGCGACAGGCTGCATATGGCCTATTCATTTGATTTGTTAACCGATGATTTTCACGCCAGCGAAGTGGTACGTGTTGTGGAAGCTCTGGAATCGCAGATTGGCGATGGTTGGCCGTGCTGGGCAATGAGCAATCATGACGTTTGCCGAGTGGCAACGCGGTGGGGAAAGAATCGAGATCCAAAATTTGCACGCACTTGCCTCGCGTTTTTGTTGAGTCTGCGGGGGAGCATTTGCGTTTATCAAGGCGAAGAGCTTGGTTTGGCAGAGTCCGATGTGCCCTTCGAGCGGCTGCAGGATCCGTATGGAATTCGGTTTTGGCCTACATTCAAGGGCCGAGACGGATGCCGCACACCGATGCCGTGGTCTCAAGGCCAACCACATGCAGGATTCACCATTTCTGAACCGTGGCTGCCAATTGATGTGGAGCATCACAAAATGACGGTTGCAGAACAAGAGTACGATGACCAATCGTTCCTGAATTGCTTTCGTCGCTTGATGAAATGGCGGCACATGACCCTAGCAATTCGGGTAGGTGATTGTCAATTCTTACCTTGTGATTCTGCCAATGTGATTCATCTTTCAAGGTCGCATCACGGAACGGAGATTCATTGTGCTTTCAATTTCACTGAAACGCGTGCGATCGTTACTCCAGGCCTTACGCTCGATCCACATGCCGCTGTTTGGTCTCCGGACGCGGGGCAAACATGGGTTGCTTTGATCTAG
>JAHEAM010000090.1:0-8374 GCA_024642765.1 Planctomycetaceae bacterium | reverse complement strand
TGGATTCTAGAATTCTAGGACTTTGTAATGGGCTGACATCCGCTAGAATAAAGAGCTCGAGAACCCAAAATTTTGTGAAGTGCTTTAGCCCAAATGAACGTCGCTCAATTCGATTGGAAAAAGCTGCAAAGACGTTTGCGTGGAACGCTTGAATGGAGTCAAGGCGCACGTGGAGCCTACGCCACTGACGCCAGTGTGTACCAACAATTTCCTCGCGCGGTGGCTTGTCCGAAAAACGACACGGATGTCGAGGCCTTGCTGGCGTTTTGTCGAGAGGAAGGCGTGCCAATCATTGGCCGTGGAGGGGGGACGAGTCTGTCGGGGCAGGCTATCGGTGACGGGATCATTGTTGACTTCTCGCGATTCATGAATGGTGTTTTGGCGGTTGATCCCGATCACAAGCTTGCTGTTGTGGAACCTGGTCTGGTGCTTGATGATCTGAACGATCAACTCATGCCCAGCCAATTGCTGTTTGCGCCCGATCCGGCGACTGCCAGTCGCGCGACGATTGGCGGAATGGTCGGCAATAATGCTTGCGGTACACGTTCAATCGTCTTTGGCCGAACGTGCGATTCGATCGAATCGTTGCGTTGCCTATTGCCCAACGGAGAATGGTTAACGACTGAGTGGCTTGAACGTGAGCAATGGCAACAACGCGTTCAGTCAAGTGAATCCGAACATGTTTTGTATGGCGCTTTGGACGAAATTGTCACGCGGAACCGCGTTGCAATTCAAGAACGCATTCCAGACTTGCCACGAAATGCAGCAGGCTATTCGTTGCAGTATTTTTTAGACGCAGGTCGTCCGCAATCGCTATCCGATTTGATCGTTGGGAGCGAAGGTACGTTGGCATTGGCAACACAAGCCACGTTGCGACTCAAAGCGCGCCCCAGAGCTACGACCATGGCCATCTGTTCATTTGATACACTTGACGATGCACTTACGTGTCTGCCTGAAATTTTAAGTCATCAACCCAGTGCTGTTGAACTGCTGGACGACGTGTTGCTAGGGGAGGCGGTACGAAATGCATCCACGAAAGAACTGGCCAAAGTCATTGTCGGTGATGGTCGAGTTCCAGTCGCCGTTTTCTTGGTTGAATTCTTTGGCGATGATGAGTCCCACGCTGCAGACCGAGTCCAACGTTTTCAAAAGGCCGTTTCTCGAAACTTGCCGGTCAAGCAAGTTCGGATTTGTAATTCTGATCGCGAACAGAAAGATGCTTGGGAGGTCAGGCGATTAGGACTGGGTTTGATTTCAAACATCCCAGGGAAATTCAAGGCGATTGCGCTTATTGAGGATGCGTGTATTCCTGTGGGGAAACTGCCGGAATACAACCGCTTCGTTTATGCGTTAGGCGAACAATTGGGGTTAGGAATTTCAGCATATGCGCACGCGTCGGTCGGCGTTTTGCACTACAAGGTCATGTTGGATTTGCACGATGCTGAAGAACGCAAGAAAATGCGACAGATGGCTGAGGCTTGTTTCGAAAAATGTTGTGATCTGGGCGGCGTTTTTTCTGGGGAGCACGGCGATGGAATCGTGCGTGGCGAGTTTCTCAAACGACAATTTGGTGAACAAGTCTATGAAACGTTTGTTGAAGTCAAGCGGTTGTTTGATCCCAACAACGTCCTGAATCCCAATCGAAAAATTGCAGCCCCGCCCCTTGATCGACTCTTGAGGTTTGGCGACAGCGACCAAGACCGTAGACAGTACCTTTCGAATACCAATCAACCTGCCTCCTATTTTCGATATGGCGAACAAGGCGACATTGTGGGGGCGATTGAGCAGTGTAATGGTGTGGGTGCATGTCGCAAAAACTTGAAGGGCACCATGTGTCCTTCCTTTCGCGCAACTCGCGATGAGCGCGATTCGACACGTGGGCGAGCCAATCTGTTACGGTTGGCGATTTCCGGACAAATGACTCCACCGGGCCTGGCCAATCCGGACCTTCATGAAGCTTTGGATTTGTGTTTGTCGTGCAAGGCTTGCAAATCGGAGTGCCCAAACGCGGTAGACATGGCGCGACTCAAAAGCGAAGCGTTGCAGATTCGCTGGCAGCAAAAGGGCGCGACCGCTCAAGCCAAATTTGTCGCCACGATGCCCCAAAGATTGGCGTTTGCGACCCGTTGGTCCTGGGCGGCGAGAATGGCGATGGCGATTCCAGTTGCCGGCGCGCTGGTCGCCAAACGGTATGGCTTGGATCGACGTCGAAACCTTCCGAAACTAGCTCCGCGTTCGTTCGGTCATTGGTGGCGAGCCCATCAACATGAAAATCCAAATACGAAGCGGCGAGTGGCGTTGTTTGTAGATACATGGAATCGATTTTTGGAACCCGAGATCGCAATTGCCGTCGTTGAATTGTTGTGGTCCTGCGGTTTAGGCGTTTCGATTACCGCCGACTACGATGCGCTACGAACAAGAATTTCGGTCGGGTTCTTGTCCGAAGCTCGTGCCCGCGGTGGATTATTGTTTCGGCGTTTGGAACAACAATTGAAAACGGAAGAAGCCATAATTTGTATCGAACCCTCAGAGGCTTCGGCGCTTTCCGATGATTTACCAGATTTAATCGAAGATGCCGAACTGGGCAAACGGGTCGCCGCGAAAATTTTCTTGTTAGACGATTTCTTGTTCCACGAAATGCAAACGAATCCTAGCCTGCGTTTCGAAAAGAAAAACCCTCAAGATCAACGAAGCGTTTGGATTCATCCGCATTGTCACCAACGTGCCCTATTCGATTCGAAGGCGACAGTTGCAATTTTGCAGGCGGCGGGGTACGCAGCTTCGTTGACAGACCTTGGTTGTTGTGGAATGGCAGGATCGTTTGGGTATGCTCATTACGATGTTTCCAAACAAGTTGCCGAGCTGCGTTTTTTACCCAAGTTGAACGAATCGTTTGAGAAAGAAATTCATTTTGTTGCAACTGGCACGTCATGCCGCGAACAGGCACTGGATCTTGCTGCCAGAAAAACAAATCACTGGGCGCATCTGATTCGCGGTATCAAGATTTAGCTCTTGCAGTTGAAATGTTCTTATTCCATCGATTTGGGACGAGGAATCTTGCCTCCGCGTCTACCTGTTGGAGAGACGCTACTTTTTCCGCGGCGGCGACCGCGTTTGCCTTTAGAGGATTCCCTGACCGACATGGTTGCATTCGACATCGGTTGCCCCACCATGTCTTGTAGTTGCGACAACCGATCGCGGAGGGCAGCTGCGCGTTCGAAATCAAGTTCTTCTGCGGCGGCCAACATGTCTTTTTCAATTTCGCGAATGTGCTCGTCGGTCACATAGACGACGTCTTCCGACTGTTTCACCGCGTCAGTAGCTCGTCGATGCGCATCAACTCCCGATTCAATGCCGACGGAGATGCTCTTTTTCACGGTTGTCGGTACGATGCCGTGCTCGTCGTTGTATTGCGATTGAATTTTGCGGCGGCGATTTGTTTCGGCAATCGCGTTCTTCATGGCTTCTGTCATTTTGTCTGCGTATAAAATGACTTTGGCATTTACATTCCGAGCCGACCGTCCGATGGTTTGGATCAGCGAGGTCTCACTGCGCAGGAAGCCCTCTTTGTCGGCGTCAAGAATGGCGACAAGGCTGACTTCTGGTAGGTCGAGACCCTCTCGCAACAGGTTGACGCCTACTAGCACATCGAATTTGCCGGCCCGCAAATCTTGTAGTAGCTCGACCCGCTCAAACGCATCGAGTTCACTATGCAACCATTTACTTGCCACACCATTCTCGACAAAGTACGCGGAGAGTTCTTCCGCGAGTCGTTTCGTAAGAGCGGTAACTAAGACACGATCACCGCGGGTCGTACGTTTGACTATTTCATCTAGCAAATGCCGGACTTGGCCACTCGCTGGGACAACTTCGATTTCCGGATCTAACAGGCCGGTCGGGCGAATGACTTGTTCGACGACTTCACCGCCTGATTTTTCAAGTTCATAATTACTCGGAGTAGCCGAAACAAAGATCACCTGGTTGATTTTATCCTCCCACTCTGCAAATTTTAGCGGGCGATTGTCGAGGGCACACGGCAAACGAAACCCGTGTTCAACCAGTGTCATTTTTCGGCTGCGGTCACCGGCGTGCATGGCTCTGATTTGCGGAATGGTCACATGAGATTCATCAATGAACAGCAAATAATCGTCAGGGAAGAAATTAAATAAAGTGTCCGGAGTCTCGCCGACCTTTTTACCAGCAAGCGGGCGACTGTAGTTTTCGATACCTGGACAATGTCCTACCTGTTCCATCATTTCGATATCGAACCGAGTGCGAGCATTGAGGCGTTGGGCTTCGAGCAATTTGCCCTGCTCCCGAAATTGTTCGAGACGTTCGGCGAGTTCTTCTTTGATAATTCCAATTGCTTCCTTGATTCGCGATTCGGGCGTCACAAAGTGTTTAGCGGGATAGACGAAGAGCTCATCGTGCTGGCTGATGACTTCGCCCGTAAGCGGATTGATGATCGACAGTTGTTCGATCTCGTCCCCCCAAAGTTCAATTCGAAAGGCATATTCTTCATAAGATGGCCAGACTTCAACACAATCGCCACGCACTCGGAACTTCGAACGCTCGAAACCAATGTCGTTGCGCTGATATTGAATATCTACGAGTTGCGTCAACATCTTGTCTCGGTCGATTTCGGTACCGCGTCGAAGTGATACCATCATTTTGCGGTAGTCCTCAGGCGAACCTAAGCCGTAGATGCTGGACACGCTCGCGACAATCACGACATCTTTTCGGCTGACGAGGGAGCTGGTTGTTGCAAGTCGCAGACGATCAATTTCGGAATTAATCGAGGCGTCCTTTTCGATGAAGATGTCGCGTTGTGGAATGTAGGCTTCGGGCTGGTAGTAATCGTAGTAGCTTACAAAATAGTGAACCGCGTTGGATGGAAAAAACTCTTTGAACTCGCTATACAGCTGAGCCGCGAGGGTTTTGTTATGCGAAAGAATGAGTGTCGGTCGCTGCATTTGCTGAATAACATTTGCCATTGTAAACGTCTTACCGGAACCCGTAACACCCATCAAGACCTGGTGGCGATCGCGGTTTTTGAGCGCCCGGACGAGTGCCTCAATTGCTTGAGGTTGATCGCCTGACGGTTTGAATGGAGCGACGAGATTGAACATGAACGATTGCGGCGATCTATTAAGGAGTTTTTTTTCTGACTTCGGGTGAAATAATGTTGGGGCGAATCTCGGCCAACATTGATTGGATTTGTTCCAATTTTTTGGGGCCGATTCCAGGCACCGACATCAAATCGACAACGCCTTGGTAGGGACCGTTTTCATTTCGGTAACGCACAATTTCTTGCGCCAATTTGGGGCCAACGCCAGGCAGGTTCGCTATTTCCGGCCAATCGGCTGCATTGATGTTCACAACAAAATTGTTGTCGTAACGAGTCGCTTCATCAAGATCGATCACATGGCCATTTTCACGGTACTGTTGCCAAACGAAAAACGCGATCCCCAAAAAGCCGAGGCCTGCCAAAATTACCAATGTCAACTGGTCACGCGGGTGAAAAAAGTGTTGTGGCGAGACCATGCGACGTCATTGTTTTGAAAAGTGTGGAAAAGATTTTTCGTATTCAATCGCTAGAGTCAAACGCGAGTGTTTGGCGATGGACTGGAATTCGACGTGTGCTGCGGCTTTGAGGACGTCAGCACGCGCATCGCCAAACATCTTTTTGCCTGCTTTGACTTCTAGACACTTTATCAGATGAACACCAAATTGTGAAACGAAAGGCTCGGCCAACTCGCTGGCATCAAGTCCGAAAGCGACTTGAGAAAAGTCCTCGGGCATCGGTTCATGGCGGCGAATCCAACCCAATTCACCAAGTTTCTCTTTCGACGGACCAATCGAATGATTTGCCACGGCGTCGGTAAAAGTTATTTTTCCTTGCTCGATTTCCGATTTCGTTCTTGTAGCAAGCTGAAGTACGGATTCGACATCATTAGATTTAGGCACCGCAAAGAGAATTTGGGCGACATTCAACTGCGATCCATCGAAATCGCGTTGGTGTTCTTTAAAATAAGAGTTTAGTTTTTCCTCGGTCCAAACGTTTTCCAGATATATTGGCCAACCAACTTGCCAGGCATTTTCCGAATGCCAAAAATCCATTGAGATACCTTTGGACGTCAAATAACGCTCAAGTGTTTCTTTAACTTTATTCAAGTTGGCGATCGTGGCTTCCTCTTGGATTTTGATTTTGGAGTCTCCCGGCCAAGTTTCCTTTTGGCAAATGGTGTCGAGGACCGCGGCACGGTTGATCAAGTACTCAAGCGCGGTTGCGCGGGCTTGTTTCAAGACTTCACCTTGCAAGGAATCTAAATTGACCGTTCGATTCAAATGAAAGTCGACGTCACCTGCTTGAATGGTGTGCTTTCCAAATTTCGCGACGATCAAGCTGGGATCAAATTTTTCTTGTTGGAGCGCGCCGCTGAGTTTTTGCCCCTGCCCTGCCCTTTCGGTATCGTAACGCGAAGATTCGTGATTCTGTTGTCCTAAAACAGGGAGTGCTACGCTCAATAGGGTTGTCAACAATAAGATTCGTAAGGAGAGAGATCTTGAGCCATTCCCGAAGAAGGCCAGACGCTGGGCAACGAAGCGAGTGTAGTATTCGTTTGGGAGTAATCTTATTGTCTCAGTGTTGTGATTCATGTTGCATTTTTTTAGCGAAGGCACTTGCGACGACATAGGTTGAGCGTTCGAGGGTTTTGGGGGCCTTTAGGGCAATGGGATTCGTTTCAATGAAAAAGGCAATTCCATTTTGACGATTGCTGCGGGTGTTTCGTAACATAAGGTAGCGCCCGCGGGGATTTCAACAAATAAATACATCAGGCCGACTTCGTTTTCTGATTGTTGAAAGGTCTCGAAGCCGATTGGCTCGACCTCTTCGCCATCCGCCTTCTTCAGGAAGACGCGATTTTGCATCACCCAGCCATAATGCGATTCCATGGCATTGTTTTCGGTCGCGAAACTAAGGGATATTTTCATGCCAAACAGATCTTCGTTTTTTGAGATGCCGCCATAGGTTACTTTGGCGTCCGCTTTTTCTTGCCAAGTACCTTCTTGTGCCGTGTCGATATCTTTGAATTCAAACCTTTCAAGCCGACCTGGGACGAGTAGGTGCATTATGCCGTCGAGCGAAGCAATTTCTGAGGCCTTGCGGTCGATCAGGGGAAGGTTGAGCGTGAATTCGGCACCATTAAGTTCAGGTTGAATGAGTGCCGAGATTACTTGATCGTTTTTGTTGTCGTAGACTGTTCCGCGATCGTCAGTGTATGAGATTTCGCTGAGGGGCATATCGATGTTGATCGGCTTCAAACGCGGTTCCCAATTGACCGACAACTCCATCGAAGTGTAGCTGGCGGAGGGCGCCCCTAGGTTGATACTATTGTCGATGCGATTGACATGCATCGAGACGACCCCCGCAGTTGAATACAGCGGCGCAAATCGCTCTTCAGCAACGTCAGAATTCGGATCGAAAATTTGATCGGGCGAAGGAATAATGACTAAATTTATCCCATCGCCAGAGTACGGATCAATAGTTAGCTTGGATTCGGTCAGAATGTCGTGAACGACTTCCCAAAACAAAGCGTTTTCCCAGTGGCATTGTAAAAGCGTGTCGGTCTCGGCTCCTTCTGGCAGCTTAACATTGTTACCGGTTTGACGTTTGAGCTCAGCCAAAATTTCCGGCAGTTTCTTCTCGCCCAATAAAGAGAATTTGCTGGGTTGTGAAGTTGCTTTGGCGGCGATGGCTTCAAGGGCACCGCGAACTCTTCTAATTCTGGTTCGTTGATCGGTTGACATATTGTCGTTTAAGGAGGAAATCCATTTGAGTGCTGCCGGTCCAACCTTGACTAATTCGGCCTCCGCCTCGTCTCGTTTTTCGATGAGTGGGTCGTTCAATTTCGCCTCTAGTCGAGAGACTTGATTCATCAGTTCCATTTCGTCTTCTTGTGATGCTGCAACACGTGCATGACAATTAAGAACCAAAGACAAGGCGACGAGCACTCGTACCCAAACGTAATGAAGTTCGAAACAAATCGTCAGGGACTTTCTTATTTTCCAGTTCATTCGACTGAAACCTCGGTTTTTCGAAATGAGACAAGCGATTTCAAAAAGTAAGTCAACTCAGATGGTTCGCGTCGACTGGCGGAATCAAATACCTTCAATCGGCTGACGTCAACCGGATCTATGCGGTTATTGATTTTAACGATTGCGAGGCCATATCGGTCAGAACTTCGTCGATTTTTTCATGGAATCGAGGTGATAACTCAAATGTTTGGTGGCGAAACATAGAGTTTCGAGTCGAGCCATGTTTCGCAAACCGTTGGGGAGGCATCCACAATAGGTTTGGTGGTCCTATTCA
>JAHEAM010000089.1 GCA_024642765.1 Planctomycetaceae bacterium | reverse complement strand
ACAATTCTTGTTTTTAAGATGTCTATTCGATTTTCGATTGAGGCGTAGCGTTTGACATGAATTCAAATCGACGATCATTTTTGCAAACTTCACTTGGACTAGGGGCAGCAACACTCGTTCCGGCACGCAGTTGGGATCGCATTTTGGGTGCCAATGAGCGGCTTAATATTGGCGCAATTGGTGTTGGTGGTCGAGGCGCAGGAGACCTAGCAGCCGTTGCCAGCGAAAACATCGTAGCGATTTGTGATGTTGATGAAGGCAATTTGAATCGCGCCGCAGAACTTCACCCAACTGCGAAAAAATATTTCGATTACCGCGAACTTCTCGAGCGGTCCGATCTCGACGCGGTGGTGATCGCAACACCTGACCATCACCATGCTCCGGCTGCCGTTCGCGCGCTCCGTCGGGACTTGCATGTGTATTGCGAGAAGCCGTTGACCCACACGGTAGAAGAAGCTCGCCTGTTGACGCAACTTTCGACCGAGAGAAAACTCGTAACACAAATGGGAACGCAAAACCATGAGCACCCGGGTTACTTGCGGTTAGTTGAATTGTTACGAGCAAACATTGTTGGCCCAATTCGTGAGGTCCATGTCATCACGGACCGACCGGGTGGCTTTTGGAAACAAGGCCTTGAGTTACCGACCGGCAAACCAGAAGTCCCGGCAGGCCTGAATTGGGAGCTTTGGCTCGGTCCCGCCAATGAACGAGACTACCAACCTGAATACGCGCCGTTTCGGTGGAGGGGCTGGTGGGATTTTGGATGTGGCGCGATTGGCGACATGGCAATCCACTTGATGGACCCCGCGTTTTGGGGATTGGAATTAGGCGGTCCCGTCACCGTATCATCCAAGGGCCCGCCCCTAAATGCTCATTGCGGCCCTACCTGGATGGAAACAAAATTCGAGTTTTCCGAGCGCGGCGAGTTTCCTGCAGTAACATTGTTTTGGTACGAAGGCGAAGCCAAACCAGCTGCAAATATTGCCGCGGAGCTGCCTATGAACGGCTCCCTCTTTATTGGGGACAAGGGACGCATTGCAATTCAACACGATGGATCCCCAGTCCTCCTGCCGAAAGCAACTTTTGCAGACATCGAACTACCGGAATCGAGCTTACCAGCATCTCCCGGTCACCATGTACAATGGATCGAAGCTTGCAAAGGCAATGGTACAACGAGTAGCCCGTTTAGCTATGCAGGGCCATTTACGGAATATGTGTTACTCGGCAACGTCGCCTATCGTTCAGGTCAGGCAATTACCTTCGAACCTGGAAAGATGTCGACCAATGTTGCTGATGCAAATCGTTTCTTGACAAAATCATACCGTAAGGGTTGGGACATCCGATAATCTGATATTACAGTATCAATGTCCACATCAAGCACCGATTGATTTCGAAACTCGCTCTCAAAACAAAAGAAGTTGTTTGCATGACCAGCAGCGTTAGCTTTTGTCGGATTCATTGCTTTTGGATTTGGGCCATCTTCGCTGGCTTAGCTCATTCAATTGGATTGGGACAAGTCGTCGATAGCTTGAACGAACAAGATCACGTTTTCAAAGACACTATCCGACCAATCATCGAAAAATATTGTGGTGACTGTCACGCAGGCGACGGCGCGGAGGCTGACTTTGATTTGGTATCACCGCGTACCATCAGGGATTTAAGGAACAACTCTGAGATGTGGATGCGTGTGCGTGAGGTCCTCGACACCGAACAAATGCCGCCACCCGAATCACAACCAATACCTGACGATGAACGCAACCGACTGCGACTTTGGGTCCACGATTGGCTAAAGGCAGAAGCCAAATCGAACAGCGGTGATCCTGGACCGGTGCTGTTGCGCAGGCTTTCAAATGCAGAATACAATTATTCGGTTCAGGAATTGACCGGTGTTCCGTCGTTGATGCCCTCCAAAGAATTTCCTGTCGACGGAGCGGCCGGTGAAGGCTTCACGAATACAGGTTCGGCGCAAGGAATGTCGCCTGCCTTGGCCACAAAGTACTTGGATGCTGCCAAAGAAATTGCGACTCATTTGGTCTTTTTGCCCGACCAACTCGCTTTTTCGGAATTCACAACTCGGCGAGATCAGACTGACGAGCTCATACACAAGATCCAAGACTTCTACGGCAGATTCACAAATGATCGTGGGGGGACTACCGTCGACCTGCAGGGTATCAAGTTCGATACAAACCAAGGCGGACGTTTGCCGCTCGCAAAATACCTAGCCGCAACCCTAACGTTTCGCGACGAACTCCAAGACGGAAGGATCACCATTAGCGAGGTTGCCGAAAAGGAAAAACTCAGTCCCCATTATCTACAAAAGCTTTGGAATGCATTAACAACGCAATCGTTGGAAGCAAATGAATTCCACATGGCCTCCATTCGCGGCAAATGGAAAACGATCTCCAATAACGACGTTGTTGACCTCGCCGCTGAAATCGAGTCGATCATGCAGTCTCAATGGCGATTTAACCCCGTCGGTCAAATTGGCCGTCAAGGTGGACCAACAGCTTGGATGGAGGAAATCTCTCCATTCGTCGTCAAGCAAGAATTTAGGCTTCCATTAACGCCGAATGGAGATGATGTATCCGTTTTTCTGAGCGTAGAAAAATTGGCAGCCGATTCGATTTCGAACATGGTTGTTTGGAATAATCCTCGACTGGAATACTCAAACGGTCATTCGCCAATCAATCTGCGAGACCTCAAGAGCCTTTCGGGAAATATCGAGTCGATCATGGCGGAGGAGTTCATTCGATTCGGTGAGTACCTGGATGCGATTGCAGAATTGAATGAAAGTGAGAGCACGCTCGAACAAATTGCTTCAATACGCGGACTAAAGCCTCGCTTGCTAATCGCCCTTAGCCGTTTGCTTGGAATCGGAAAATTAAGTCCAGAAATAGGTGGCTTGCTAGTCGAACCGTTAAAGAACATCAACGGTAATGCCGCGCTAAACGGCTGGGGCAGCGCCGAAACGCCAAGCATCATTTCGAATCAATCGGCGGAAACGATTTCGTTTTCGACATTAGTCCTTCCACCTGGCAGTTTATTCGTACATCCATCTCCACAATTTGAGTCGACAGTTATTTGGAAAAGTCCAATAGATGGAATCGTTCAAGTCACTGGCCTGCTCGCTGACGCAGATAACAATTGCGGGAACGGTTTTAGCTGGACTCTTCAATTGCAATCGGCAATGGGTCGGCGCAATATCAATTCAGGAGTTGTCGAAAACGGCGGCCAATACCCACTCGAGCCTAGTGAAGATATTACTGTCCACATCGGAGATTGGATTGTATTAAGCGTCAACCCTCAAAACGCTGATCATTCCTGTGACACGACAAGAATCGAAATCCAGATCACCGAAACCAATAATCACAAACGTTGTTGGAATGTCGTTAGTGACACGGTCAATCACATTCAGAACAGTAACCCTCTGCCGGATTCTTACGGCAACGGCGCCGTTTGGTATTTTGCGAAACAGCCGATAAATGAAGTTTCTCATTCTGACATTCCACGCAATTCTGCTCTCGAACACTGGAAACAAGCGTACCTGGACGACGACAAGATCGAATCACATCGTTTAGGCTTGGTTGTTCAAAACCTGGTAACGCGAAAGAACGAAGAGTTAACTTCCGCTGATTTGGAATTGCGAAACGTTTTGACCAATTGGGTCGGTCCGCTCGATTGGCTTTCGTTAGCACGCGACCAGACTCATCACCAGAACTCCGAGTACGGAGTCGATGGAAATCGTTTCGGCACTGCTTCCGATGGCTCTGCGATCGATCCAACGAGTATTTGCGAGTGCGCCACGAGCCTCTTGGAAATCCGAATTCCCAAATGGCTAGCCGCAGACGCAACGTTCAGCGTTGAAGGCACTTTGCATTCGAGCAACGAGTCCAACGCAACTAGCGGTTGCGTTCAATTAAACGTGTCGACGCGCAAGCTCACGAACTCAGTCGACCTATCGGGAAAATTGCTGGTGGATGGCTCCTTATTGCCGCAATTTGAGGCGGCTGCAAAACGATTCCGCGAGTCGTTTCCGGCTGCATTATGTTATTCAGAAATCGTGCCGGTTGATGAGGTCGTAACGCTAACTCTGCTTTATCGTGAAGATGACAAACTGCGGTCGTTAATGCTGGACGAAGTGCAATGCGCAACTCTTGATCGATTGTGGCAGCAACTTTACTACGTCAGTCAAGAACCCATTTTGTTGACAACTGTATTCGAACAGATTTCTGAATTCGCGACGCAAGATCGACCTGACCTAGTGGAAGCGTTTGCTCCGATGCGGACGCCCATTTACAAACGTGCGGATCGGTTTCGACAGGAACTGCTTGAGTCGGAAGCGAGTCATATCAATTCGTTGCTGAAAGTTGCTCGCATGGCATGGCGACGCCCATTATCCTCAAAAGAAGAGGAAGACCTGCGAACTCTTTACCATGATCTGCGTGACTCGGATGTCGCACATGACGATGCTATTAGAATGGTCTTGGCACGAGTGTTAGCTTCGCCTGCTTTTTTGTACAGAATTGAACACGCAGGAGTGGGGGTCGATCCAATTCCGATCTCGGATTATGAGTTGGCAACACGATTGAGCTATTTCTTGTGGTCATCACCTCCAGACCAAGCGTTGTTGACAGTTGCCGAATCTGGCGAACTTACAAAAGGGAACTCAACTCTACATGATCAAACACATCGCATGTTGGCGGACGGAAAGACCCGCCGACTGGCCATTCAATTCGCCTGTCAATGGCTGCACATTCGCGATTTCGATAAGAACAACGACAAAAACGAAAGGACATTTCCTGAATTTGGCGAGTTGCGTGACGACATGTATCAAGAAACTGTATTGTTCTTTGAAGACATGTTTCAAAACGATGGTTGTATATTGGACATCATCGACGGAAATCATACCTTTGCCAACAAACCACTTGCAGAGTTTTACGGATTCGCCGATCAGGCAAATGACCTGGGCGACACTGAATGGAGTCGAGTCGAGGGCATTCGAGATCTGGGCCGCGGTGGAGTTTTAGGTATGGCATCGATTCTCGCCAGTCAGTCGGGTGCCTCGCGATCAAGTCCGATTCTCCGAGGAAATTGGCTCTCGGAAACGATGTTAGGCGAACGCTTGCCACGTCCGCCGCCCAATATTCCCGTGTTGCCGGAAAGCGTACCGGACGGATTAACCGCTCGCCAATTGATTGAGCTCCACAGCAGTCAGCCGGAATGTGCTCGCTGCCATATACGAATCGATCCGTTCGGTTTTGCTCTGGAGCAATTCGATGGAATCGGACGGACTCGTCCCGAAGCGGCAGACACTCGCGCCCAGTTGAAAGATGGAACTAATCTCGACGGTCTTGGTGGCGTTATCGACTATTTAATTGACAAACGCCGTGATGATGTCGTCAGACAGTTCTGTCGAAAACTGTTGGGCTTCGCGCTGGGACGTGAAGTCATACTTTCGGATGAAGTGCTACTCGATGAGATGCAACGAAAACTGTCGGAAAATGAATTTCGGTTTAGTGTTGCCGTCGATTGCATTGTGACTAGCCCACAATTCTTGAGAATTCGTGGAAGGTTGTCGGACCCCCAAGGTAAATAGTCTTTTTTAGGGTTGAAGGTCGATGAGCAAGAATAGTTTTTCCAGGCGTGCGTTGTTGCGTGGAATCGGCGTCAGCATGGCGCTGCCTTGGATGGAATCGGTCCGCGTCTTTGGCAACAGCCGCGTTTTCCATTTCAAAGAAAATAAGGCGCCAGTCCGAATGGCGATATTGTTTGCGGGCTGCGGTTTCCACAGTCGTGAATGGTGGGCGCGTGGTCAAGGCGAAGCGATGGAACTCGGAAAAGTGCTGCAGCCCCTGAATGAATTTCGCGACCGGATGGTCTTCATTCGTGGTTTGTTCAATGCAGAGGCATTGAAAGGTAACATCCACAGTTCACAAACTGGGAATTTGCTTTCAGGTGCACCATTGTCGGCCGGCGGCGTCATCCGCAGTGGGACAAGTATTGACCAAGTGGTAGCACAACGTATCGGTAACGCAACTAAATTGCCAAGTCTCGTGTTAGGTTGCGAAACATCGAACCCCTCAGTCCACAAGAACTATTCAATGCTTTATAGCTCACACATTTCATGGAGTACACCAACGACACCTGCACCGTTAGAGGTCTATCCAGCGTTAGCCTTTGACCAGTTGTTCAAAGATCCGGCTCATCGTGGAGACAAAAGTGTTTTGGATGCGATCATGTGTGATGCCAATGACCTTCGACGCCACATCAGTCGATCCGATCAGCAAAAGCTTGATGAATATCTGAATTCCGTTCGGGAGGTAGAAGCTCGGATTGAACGTGCTGGGAAGCTGGGCGAAGTTCAAGGATGGCGGCCAACACTTCCGGCCCCTAATATGGCAAGACCCGGCGATGGAATTCCTCAAGACATCGTTGAACACATGAAGTTAATGGCCGACATTTTGGTCTTGGCCTTTCAAACTGATACAACTCGCGTTTGCACGCTCAAACTCAATAATGATCATGGAACCTTACGATTTCCTCATTTGGGCGTCGACTACATGATCCACCATTTGCTTTCGCACAGCGATAGTGACGATTGGCTGCGGGTCAACCAGTTCTTCCTAGAACAAGTTGCCTATATCGCAAAACGACTTGACTCAATACAAGAGGGTGGACGGACGGCTCTGGATAATTCAATGTTAATGCTCTGTTCCAGCATGCTCAACGGAAATCATGACGCGACCCAATTGCCCGTCGTGCTGCTGGGCTCGGCTGGTGGCCAGATCAAAGGCGGCCAAAACCTTGATTATTTGGACAAGCCTGAACGGCAAATGTGTCGCCTCTACTTGAGCATGATGAACAAAATGGGAATTCAACTCGAACAATTCGGAGACGCAACGCAACCGCTTCCGGAAATTTAATGCTGAGTCAATTGTTGAAGAGTTTTGTCCCAAACAAAAGACGGAACGAAACTGTCCGTCAATCGTGATTAAATCCAAACGATATTGAATCCAAAAGAGAATAGTGCGCGAACGCCTTCTAAAAATAGATATAATCGCACACTGCTCGCATTCCAAACCGTCGATCTGTCGGTTTTTAAGTCGCCATAACAACACGCCTCGTCTAAGCCGTCTTGTTATAATGGAGTAACAGTTTCCAAAAACGTTTGACGCGTGACCTCGGCGCGCTCAACACTTAAAGATGCAAACGGATAATTTAACTATGGCAGAACGGATAGCTTTGGTCTTCGAGATCGAACGAACCTTTAGATTGATAATTTTGGTGGCCTTTGCCGTCATTGGGTCGGCAGCGCAATCGTTGCAGGCACAGGACACAATTCAATTCAATCGAGACATTCGTCCGATCCTGGCTGACAAGTGTTTTGCGTGTCACGGGCGAGACGCCGGTCATCGAGAAGCGGAGTTAAGATTGGACACAGCCGAAGGCGCTTTTTCCGATGAGAACGGGACCGCTGCGATTGCGCCCCATGATTTGGAGAATAGCGAATTATGGAATCGCATTATTTCGAAAGATGAAGACGAAAGAATGCCGCCAGCCAATAGCAACAAATTGGTTACGGACGCGGAGAAGTCGCTGATCAAGCGTTGGATTGAAGAAGGAGCGAAATATCAACGGCATTGGTCGTTCGAACCGCAAGTTGCAGTCAAGATTCCTGAAATCGTCAACATCGGCTCCAATCCAATTGATGCGTTTATTGCAGAACGCTTGCGGCGTGAAGGCCTCACTTTGGCAGTGGAGGCCGACAAACATGTTCTCATCCGCCGGGTTGCGTTTGCGTTAACGGGCTTACCTCCAAATCCTGCCGAAGTCGAGGAGTTCCTAGCCGACAATTCGCCTGACGCCTACGAAAAACTGGTTGACCGCTACTTAGACGCGGAGCATTTTGGTGAAGAGATGGCGCGACATTGGCTAGACGTCGCGCGTTATGCCGACACACACGGACTACACTTAGACAACGAACGACAAATGTGGGCCTACCGTGATTGGGTTGTCCAAAGTTTCAACAACAACAAACCCTTCGATGAATTTACTATCGAACAACTTGCGGGTGACTTGATGCAAGATCCATCCACCGACCAATTGGTCGCAACCGGATTCAATCGCTGCAATGTAACGTCCAGCGAAGGGGGTTCAATCGACGCCGAGTTGATCTATCGTTATGCCGTTGATAGAACGAACACGACGGCTCAAACTTGGTTGGGACTGACGGCTGGCTGCGCCGTTTGCCACGACCACAAATTCGATCCGATTTCACAACGCGAGTTTTATTCGCTCTATGCGTTTTTCAATTCTGCGTCAGACCCAGCGATGGACGGAAATGCATTGCTGACGGCACCCGTCGTAAGATTGGATCGAGAGCAAGATCACAAAAAACTGAGCGACCTTGATCAACAACTTGTTGCGTTGCAATTGAAGTTTGACGAACAAGCCGCCCAAATCTCGTACGTCGATCCTATCGAAATACAACCTTCGCCCGAGATTGTCACGGTGGAAACATTATGGATGGAAGATGACTTTCCCGCAGGAGGGAAGGCCCAGGCAAGTCCAGGTCATCCAACCACTTTCGTTTCGGTTGCAGATGGCGCGAAAGTATTTAGCGGTGAGCGAGCACTAAAACGTACGGATCCGGGATTGTCGCAAGACGTTTGGGACCAAGCCACAACACCGCTCGTCGTTCCCGCCCGGGCGACGATTTTTGCTTATGTCTTTTTGACTTCTGATGACATGCCGCAGTCAATAATGTTACAGTTCTTCAAGAACGGCTGGCAGCATCGCGCAGTCTGGGGAAACTATGACGTCATCCCTTGGGGTGCCCCCAACACACCGGAAAGAGTTTCCATGGGGTCAATCCCAGAGGCGGGCAAATGGGTGCGTCTAGAAATTCCAGTTGAAAAGATCGGTTTGGCCCCTGGCGATTTACTGACCGGCTTGGCTATAACACAATTTGGCGGAACCGTGCTGTGGGACAAAATCGGAATTGAAGGAACCAGTGACCCAGCAAACGACCCGCAATATTCTTTTCTTACCTGGTGGAAACAAGCAGAAGACAAAGACACTCCAGGTTTGCCAAACGAACTGAAAGCGATCGCAAAAGCAGGACCAGATTCGAATCCAGAATCTTCTGTTCAGAAAAAACTACTCGCTTGGTATTTGCATTCGGTGTGTGCTGAAACGAAACCGCAATTCGCCGAACTTCACAAACAGTTCGAGAGTCTCACGACAGAACGCAACGCCATCGAAAACGCAATCCCCAGTTCCTTCGTCTACCGGGACATGCCCCAACCACGCGAAAGTTTCGTGATGTCGCGAGGACAATACGACAAACCTGGTGAAAAAGTAGAACCCGACACTCCTGCCATCTTACCTCCTCTGAAACGTGCAAATGAAACAGCGACTCCGACACGATTGGATCTCGCCAATTGGATCGTCTCGCCTGAAAATCCACTAACGGCACGCGTGGCCGTCAATCGACTTTGGCAACAGTTTTTCGGTATGGGTCTTGTCAAGACTAGCGGGGACTTTGGAACCCAAGGTGATCCTGCGAGCCATCCCGAACTGCTGGACTGGCTTGCAGTCGACTTCCGCGAATCGGGATGGGACGTGAAAGCTATGGTGCGGCAAATCGTGTCGTCCCGAACGTTTCGCCAGAGCTCGCGCGTCACGCAGGAGATGCACACTCGCGATCCAGAGAATCGGTTGCTGGCGCGGAGCCCACGATTGCGTTTGGATGCTGAACAAATTCGCGACAACGCGTTGTTTGTAAGTGGGTTGATCAAACTCGACATGGGCGGCGTTGGCGTCAAGCCCTATCAGCCGTCCAACATTTGGGAACCCGTCGGCTTCGCTGGGTCGAATACGCGATTCTACAAACAAGATAGCGGTCCGGCTCTCTATCGCCGCAGTCTCTACACTTTTTACAAACGCACAGCACCGCCGCCGTTTATGGTGAACTTCGATGCGCCGAATCGCGAACAGAGTTGTACGCGCCGCGAACGAAGCAATACGCCGTTGCAAGCGCTTCAACTGATGAATGACGTTCAACATGTCGAAGCTGCCCGCGCGCTCTCGGAGCGCATGATGACCGAAGGTGGCGCAACGCCAGAGATGCGACTCGCGTTCGCCTATCAAACTGTCCTGTCGCGGCAACCTAAAACGCAGGAAATCGAAATTTTACGGGAGCAATTCAACGAGCACCTCAAACGCTATCAACGGACTCCTGACGATGCAGTGAAACTAATAACTCAAGGCGAATCGAAACCATCGCCGGAACTCGCCGCGCCAGAACTAGCCGCATATACGCTAGTTGCCAGTACGATTCTCAACCTTGATGAAACATTGAATAGGAACTAAAACGATGCGATCTCTATTTGATCAAATGCTCAAACACAATCGCCGGAATTTTTTTGGCAATGCGGGTGTACGTCTCGGCGGAATGGCATTGGGAATGATGGCAGGCAATTCGCTGCTCGGAAAAACAGTAACGGACGAGAAAACCGATCGTGTTCACCCGCCATTGCCAGGCATGCCGCACTTTCCTCCGACAGCCAAGTCCATCATCTATTTGCATATGAATGGCGGTCCATCGCAATTGGATACTTGGGATTACAAACCTGGCCTACAAGATTTTTTTGATAAGGACATTCCGGCAAGTATCCAAGGCGGTCAGCGTTTATCGACGATGACGAGTGGGCAAACTCGTTTT
>JAHEAM010000535.1 GCA_024642765.1 Planctomycetaceae bacterium | reverse complement strand
AAGCGCCAACCATGGCGGCTGCCAGAGCATTGTGCGATCGAACAGCAGAAATAGCGGCCAAGCTGTAGATTGCGATCCCGTAGTTAGTTGAATTTATATTGATTGGATTGGATGGCGACGACCACAAAATCTGAGTTTTCACCGGTTGTGCTTAGTCTTGATTTCGGGCTAACTCCGCGCGCAGTTTTACGTCGACTTTCGCACCTACCCTACACGTTGCTACTTGAAAGTACGCTTGTCCGCGGTGATCTTGGGCGATACTCATTTTGCACTGCGGATCCCGTAAAGGTCGAACAGATCAAGGTTGGCGAGCCTAGTCCCTTGGCAGCCATCAAAGCGAGCCTTGCGGAATTGGCGACGTCGCATGTCGAGTCGCTTCCGCCGTTTCAAGGAGGTTGGGCAGGTCTACTGTCTTATGAGTTGGGACATTGTTTTGAAACTTTAGCGCAGGTTTCGAACGGTCCGATTGAGTTGCCTGCGCTTGTAATGGGTCTATACGATTTCGTCATCGCTTGGGACCATTGCAAAGAAAAATCTTGGTTGATCTGCCAAGGCTTTCCAGCGACTGGTGTCGACGAACGCAGTTCAATTGCGCAGCGGCGGTGTGAATCGATCACAAGTTTATTGAACTCTTCGAAACCAGATTTGGATCTTGGAGAATTCCAAAAACAAATCGCTGAGCGCGCACCCTTCAACGGATTTAAGAAACTGGCTGCCGAAGCTTGGAGCAACTTTGACGAACAAGAATACCATACTGCCGTTGAACGGGCGGTCGAGTACATTAACGCTGGGGATATTTTTCAAACCAATCTTTCACAACAACTACTACTGCCAGCAACACATACAAGCTTGGAATTGTACGAAGATTTGGCAAGAGTAAATCCAAGCACGTTTGCCGGCTATTTCAATTTGGGCGAAACCCAGGTGCTTAGTTCGTCGCCAGAGCGATTGGTCAGGGTTGCCGGTCGTAGTCTCGAAACCCGACCAATCAAAGGAACACGTCGGCGGACAAAGATTCCAATGGTTGATATTGCGGTTCGAAACGAACTGGAGCAAAACGAAAAGGAACGTGCTGAGAACACAATGATCGTTGACCTAATGCGCAATGATTTTTCGAGAATCTGTGACGATCGTTCAGTATTAGTGACGCAATGGTGTTCAGTGGAAAGTTACGAGTCTGTTTATCACTTGGTGTCTGCAATTTGCGGTGAGTTGTTGGACGGTCTTGATGCGACAGATGTAGTGGCCGCGATCTTCCCGGGCGGTTCCGTTACTGGCGCTCCAAAAATTCGAGCAATGGAAATCATTTCCGAACTAGAAGGAGTTGCCCGCGGTGCCTATTGTGGGTCGTTGGGCTATTTTGGCGTGAACGGCCAAGCGGATTTCAATATTTTGATTCGAACAGTTACCATTCAGAACGGTTGGTGGCAAATACCGGTAGGTGGAGCGATTGTTTCGCAATCAACGGCTGCTCAGGAGTATGCGGAAACGTGGACGAAGGCTTCGGCAATTTTGCAAGCCTGCCTGTTTGGCCAAAATGACTCGCAGGGTCGGGTTTTAGCACGAACTCCCGTTTCGCAAATGGGAGATTCGTAAATTGATTTTAGTGATTGATAATTTTGATAGTTTTGTGCATAACCTTGCGCGCTACTTTCGGTTGCTAGGCTGCGAAACTGTGATCAAGCGGAACGATGCGATAGACTGTCAGTGGATTGAAAAACAAAGACCAGAAGCAATAGTGATTTCGCCAGGCCCGCGGGCTCCGATTGATTCTGGGCAATGCCTAGAGATTGTTCGAGCGTTTCAGACAAAGTTACCGATGATGGGCATTTGCCTGGGGCACCAAGTAATCGTTGAAGCCTTCGGGGGCGCGATTGTGCGGTCCGCGTATCCGATGCACGGTCGAGCAAGTTCGATCAGACATGAAGGCAGATCGGTTTTCTTTGGGTTGCCGTCACCGTTGCTTGTTGGACGCTATCATAGTTTGATCGCGGACGCCGAATCACTGCCGAGTTGTTTAGAAGTGACCTGTCGACTCAACGACGGAACGGTGATGGGTGTTTGCCATCGAGAGTTCCCCATTGTCGGTTTGCAGTTTCATCCAGAATCTATGTTGACGCAACATGGCTTTGATATGATTCGGACGTTTTTAGAGAACCACTGCCAGCGCATTGTGAAGCCGAAACCGTTCCATGTGTTTGCTGCAGAAGAAAACGATGGGCGTGCGAAGAGTCCGTTTGCTGACGAGAAAGGAACGAAATGATTATCGAAACGATAATTGCGACGACGAATGATAACGGCACACCTCACTTGGCACCGATGGGGCCCGAGTATTCGGTAGGGTATCAGAATTTCGTTTTGCGCCCATTTGAAGGTTCAACAACCTTGGCGAATTTAGTCCAGCGCCGGGCGGGAGTCGTGCATTTCGTGGATGATTCCATGTTGTTTGCCCGGGCAGTGTTGCACCAATGGGATGAGTTGCCGCCATTGCGTTTGGCTGACGAAGTCGCAGCCCCCATGTTGAAGGACTATTTGCGGGCTTTTGAGTTCGACGTGACCTTCGTCGAAGCAAGTTCCAACCGTAAGGCGTTGAGTTGCGTGGCTGTTAAAGAACATATCGGTCGCCCGCCGCATGGTTGCAACCGCGGCTTCAATGCTATTGTCGAAGCTTGCATTTTGACGAGTCGTTTGGAGTTTTTACCCAAAGAAAACGTGGATCGACAATGGACCGAATTGCAAACAATTATCGACAAAACTGGAAGCGGTGTAGAACGCGAAGCGATGGGTTTGTTAACGGAGAACTTACGCAAATTTACATTGAATCCAAACTGCGCTAGCGGAGTATGAGTTGAACATTGGTCCCGAGGAAACGATCACACATGTTCAA
>JAHEAM010000534.1 GCA_024642765.1 Planctomycetaceae bacterium | reverse complement strand
CGTCTTTGATTGCAATCAATTGACGAAGGACATTGCCAATTACGATTGCGTCACTGCAAAAGGGACCTGCATCATCAATGCTAATGGAATCGTTGATGAATTGGACCGAGCCATCAGCAAATCCGGCAACAAATCCACCTGTATGAAAGGAAGAAATACCTTCGAACTTTCGTGTGTCACCCGCTTGATTGTAATTGATCGAACCATAGGCGCTGAACAAAGCGTCCGGTCGACCATTCAATGCACCCGCGCCACCGATTCCGCGTACCCCATAAAGCAATGCAGCACCTGTATCCGTTGGGTCAACATTTTTCTTGATTGTGTTGTAGGTTCGCTCAGAGGCAATAATCGTTTGTGTTGTGCCATCTTTGAAATCGCGAATCTTTGTGGCTTCACCAGCAACAAATGTTCCATCCTCAAAATTTCGATTAATTGGGTAAGTTAAAAGTGAACCACCAGGGGAAATACTAAACGAAGTATTTGCACCGACGTAGCTTGTAGTTGCGAGTTGAGACGCAGCGGGAGTACTAGACTCAAGAACCAATCCCATACGATCAGCATTCGTATCCGGAACCGAATCTGTTGGGCATGAAAAGGAAGCGTTCTTCGAGTCCATAATTCCAGAATTCAATTGAGAAACAATACCTCGGTTGTGGTTTAAATTGTCATAGATATTTGTCTGTTCTAGTTGTGGCAAAATTTGGCTCGTCCATGACCAAAGGCCAGTCATGTCTGAGGTGCTGGATGGCGTATAGGTCGAAACCTTGATGCCCACTGGAAACTTATCAAAAGCAGAAGCATAACTGTGGCAAGCAAGCCCGATTTGTTTCATGTTGTTAATGCATTGCGTGCGTCTCGCAGATTCGCGAGCCGATTGAACGGCGGGCAATAACAGGCCAACTAAAATGCCGATGATGGCAATAACCACCAACAATTCAATAAGTGTGAAACCTGCTCGACGGGAAACATTTGACATAGAGAACTCCTAATCCAACTTTGATGACTTTGTAGGAAATAAATCCACGGGGACTCAGAAAAAAAGGACAGCCCATACAATTAAGTCGCGTGAATGGTCGGCATCAAACGCTTCTCCACCAACTCTGTTTTTGGCTCAGACGACACCAACCCTGTTGGTTCGCTACCTACCATGATTTTAACAGGCTGACCCCCAGTTGGAAGTGTAATTCCCGCAAAAGTCCTCTTCGGCCGCCTTTTTGGAAGAAATATCTTGCCAAACAACCGGATTGTAACCGCCGTAACGCGCTGAACCGCTAACACCAATCTGCCCAAAATCTGTCATTGGCAGCATTGTCCGCTACTTCAACATTGGCGGATTGGTCTCTAGTGGTTCGGTCGTTACCGTCACGGGTCGAAAGAGTCCACCAGCGCCATACCAATCGTAAACACCAACGGCAACTGACAACTCGCCACTTTCCTCGACAAATTGCGATATGTCAAAACTAACCCGCATCTCAAAGCCTGTCTGACGACTTTCAATATTTCCGATACTGCCAACGTGCTTGCCGTTCACGAAGACATCCGCATAGTCATCGACGCCAGTGAAATTCAAGTACGTCTTGGGCGAATGCCAATCGGCCGGCAATTGCAATCGCTGTCGATACCAAGCCCAATGATCGAGTGCCTCATAGCCTTGCCCTTCCCAATGTCCATTGATACTGATGTCAACCCACTCACGATCATCAAATTCAGGGGCAAACCATTGTTCTTTTTTTCCAATGTTGTCGGGGTCCGGTCGAAATTTCCATTCAGTCTCACCCAACGAAATTCCTCGCCGATTGATTTCTTTAGTAAGCCGATCGAGGTTCGCCGCACGAGTCTTCTGATCCGTGTGTGTTTCTAAATTGGATTGGCTTAGGTGGTCTAACCACTTGTTCAACAACCAGTGGCCCGCGGCATTCGTAGCCCCAGTATGATCGAGACAACTTACAAACAGTTTCCCTGCTTCGCCGATCTCCATTTCAAAAACGACACCATGCGTGCGAACTTCATTTAAATCGTGATTATCCCACAGCAACAGCCATGGATTAGTCACATCCAAGAAACCGTCGATTTGAGGCACGACTGGACCCGCCAAATCGAAATGCTGTAGTTCAACAAGCATGTTCTGCTGCGATGTTCGGCCATCCGACTGCAATTCAAACGATTGCGTCCACGGTATTTTTTGTTCCAACACCACCGGACCGCCGCGCAGAAACCAATGTTCCGAAAGAGGAAAACTCCCAGCCTGACCGTTTGGAATCATTAACACGTGCTGGTTTGCTTCGAGAGCAGACAAGATTGTTGAATCCAGAATTTGAGTCAAGATTATCTGAGGTTTCGAAGCTTTCGCAAATTGCTCGCTGGAACTTTGGTCAAACGGTGTCGTGTGTTTTAAATCCAAATGCTTGGCAAGCTCAGTGGCGGAAGTGTGAATCCAAATCGCTGGCAATTTCGATTCCAGTTCAGGTATGATCCAAATCGGCCATTCATTTTGGACCGCCTTGCCTGCAAGGGTTGCCCGCAAAACCCAACGCTCTGGTTGTTCGACAACCGGTAAATCGATTTCAATCATTCGTCGTGCGAAAGGCCTGCCAGTTGATGATTTCAACTCGGCCTCAGTCAACTGCTGAGACCTCTCGTCGGGCCCGACTAGTTCGAGCACAGCACTGAGCTTGTCGTTCGAATCTGATGCCCCAGTGAGCGTCAATTCCGCATTGAGCTTTGCCCCACTCCAAAAACTTCGATGATCGTTTGGAGTTTTTAGTAAGAACATTTGATCGCCATGAAACCCCCAAGCACCTTCAGACAACTTTGGCTCGTCTCCGTAACCTATCAAGCCCATCGCAGCCTTCGGAAAGTCCCGAATCACGCTCACAACATAGCCACCC
>JAHEAM010000533.1 GCA_024642765.1 Planctomycetaceae bacterium | reverse complement strand
TTTGATACGATCGCGTGCACAAAGTTTCTTTTCAACCCACGGGCTACCGACCCGCATGAACTGAAAGTCTTCGCTCAACAAGTTACGCAGTTAACCGACAAATCCCAAACGGTCTTCATCGCTGAAAGCCCATTGTCGGCTTGGCATGCGGTCGAGGGGCAAATGACAGCAAACGACTTATGCTGTATCGCCGGCTCATTGTTTTTGATCGCCGAGTTGCGAGATGAAATCTTGAATAGCAAAACCGATTCGGAAACGCACTGAGACGAGGACATATGACGAACCCAAAAGTTGGTGAAGTGATTGCGATTGGCGACGAAATGATCGGTGGTGCTAGGCTCGACACGAATACTCAATGGCTGGCGCAAAGACTGAATGAGCTTGGCGTCCAAGTCGCTTATCACACCACTGTGGGTGACGACTTGCACAAACAAGCGGAAGTTTTTCGCATTGCCTTTGGGCGTGCCGATATCGTTGTGGTGACCGGGGGTTTGGGACCGACGGCCGACGACTTGACTCGATTCGTTTTGGAGAAGGTCTGCGAGCGCCCCCTGGCATTAATTCCTGAATGCCTGTTGCACATACAATCGCTGTTCAAACGTTATGGACGTGAAATGCCGGAATCGAATCGGATTCAAGCGATGCTACCAATTGATTCCCAACCGATCGCCAATCCGCAGGGTACTGCCCCCGGAATTGATCTTGAGCATTTTAGCGGCGCCAAAAAAATTAGAGTTTTCTGCCTTCCAGGTGTTCCAGCCGAAATGAAGGAAATGTGGCATCAGCATGTCGCCGATCAAATCACAAACATGCTCGATCAAAAACTGTTTGTTGCGGATCGCGTCATCAACACCTTTGGTGCCGGCGAAAGTCACGTCGAACAACTCCTGGGCGATTTGATCGCACGAGACCGAAACCCACTCGTTGGAATAACCGCAAGTGAATCGATCATATCGTTGCGCGTGTTGGCACGAAATGCAAGTTATGAAAAAGCAGTGTCCGATGTCAATTCGGTTGAAGCATTTATTCGTGAGCGACTCGGTGAATTGGTATTCGGCATTGAAGACCAATCGTTGCCTAAAGTTTTCGTCGACACTTTGATCGACCGCGACGAAACAATCTGCCTAGTGGACTTGGGGCTGAACGGCGATGTGGCTTCAGCCCTCATTCACGCTCTTCCACCCAACCTACATGGCGAAAATGCAAACGATCGTGTGGTAAGTGGCATTTGCGGCGGTGTAAGCACTCTTCTTTCTTGGGGCATACTAGAATCAGCTGCCAATTGGTTTCAAGATCCGGATCTCAAATCCGAACAGATCCAATCCATCGACGCCGTCCTGTCTGAAATTCAGCGGCGATCAATCGCACAGTGGAATTGCTTAATCGGACCGATTCAATTGGTTGACGGCGAAGAATCGGCAGGCAACGTTCAACAATTCATTTTCGCATTCAAATACTGCGACAAACCCGCATACGTACAGTGGCTTCGTCACTATGGACATACTTCCTTTCGGCATAGTCGCAGTGTCAAACAAGTTATCAACTGCCTCCGCCTTGAGTCCCTGAAAAGCGAACAACGCAACAACCGCATTTAGTAGATCGCATTTATTTCGGTTTGTCTTCGCAGCCGAAATTGACTAGAATTGAGATATCCTTTTCAGACGCAAACCGGCGTTTTGAGTAACCGCAAGTACTAACCCAAGCTTCAAAATTCTTCATGTCCAGATTAATAGCCATTGGCGATATTCATGGGTGCGATTTGGCCCTTGAAACCCTTCTGGACCAAATAAAGCCAAAGCGTAGTGATGTAATAGTTTGTCTGGGAGACTATGTCGATCGGGGACCAAACAGTGCCCGCGTTTTGGATATTTTGAACGAACTGACTTCGAAATGCCATTTGATTCCCATTATTGGGAACCATGAAATCATGATGTTCAAGGGATTGAATAATCCGCGCGACTTTGATTTCTGGACGATGCATGGTGGCGAGGCGACGCTGGCAAGTTACGGTGGCAACCCCAAAGCGATCCCCCAACAACATATTACTTTTCTGAGCCATTGCGTACGTTATCACGAAACAGATAGTCATATCTTCGTGCATGCCAATTACGATCCGTTCGTACCACTTGATGAACAACCCGACCAATATTTATTTTGGAAGCACATTCTGGACGATATCCCACCTCCTCACATGTCGGGCAAAGTCGCAGTCGTTGGCCATACCCCACAACCAGACGGGATGGTCCGAAACTTGGGGCATGTCTTGATGATCGATACGGGCTGCTACGGCGATGGCTGGCTTACAGCAATCGACTTAAATAATGAGCAAATTTGGCAAGCGAACAACCTGGGCAAGTCTCAAAGCTTCCGTTTATCGTCGGTCTCTGAACAATAAACAACAAGAGCCTTAGGCTCAATGCCGGATACCGGGTCGATATTTATTGTTCTGAACTTCGACGACTCACTCATGAAGAACGGGAACCAATTCAAACGCATTTTCATTACCGCGCTCATAATCGCGTTAATGTCGAGTTTAGGTTGCCGAAATCATTCATCTACTCACTTGGAGCTACCCAAGGACCTAATGCAGCCGGAAAACGTTTTGGTCATTCCGTTTAAGCTCACAGAATCCAACAATATTTCTGTCACGGTAACGATCAACGGCAAAGATAAGTCAGATTTGATGTTTCATACGGGCGTGAATTCTGTTTCTTTGACTCGTGAGGCGTGCGAGCGTCCATTTCGACAAATCCAGCACGGTTGAGAACTGGGGAGGTCAAGCAACAGCCCGCTTCAGCGCTGACAATTCTTTACAAATCTGTGGTCGAGACTGGGGCGGCCAAACGATCCACGAAAGCGAGAATTCTGGCAAGGGAACAGATGGTAAG